>CAYMJV010000020.1:0-39207 GCA_964390545.1 uncultured Syntrophaceae bacterium | reverse complement strand
TTCCAGCCTATTATCATTATCTCCTCATCGGTTTGATTTTTTGTCTCGTGGGTGATGTATGTCTGGCTTTGCCCCAGAAAAAAGCGTTTATGGGGGGGCTGGCCGCTTTTCTGGTTGGGCATGTCTTCTACATCCTCAGTTTCTTATCTCTCACCTCAATCTTCAGTTGGATTTCAACAGGGGTGTTCATCATTTTTGGTATTAGTGCTTTTATTTTTTTCTGGCTTCGTCCTCATTTAAGGTCCATGCTTATTCCCGTATTGACTTATATCCTGGTGATCACTGTCATGGCGTCTGGAGCCTGGACGGTTTTTTGGATGTCCTCTTTCCCGATTTCGGGGAGGACGCTTATTTTGGTTGGAGCCCTCTGTTTTTATGTTTCAGACGTTCTTGTGGCAAGGAACAAATTCATAAAAGAGGAATACCGGAATCGGCTGCTCGGTTTGCCTTTATATTATGCCGGTCAATTTATGCTGGCTTTTTCTGTAGGTTTTTTGAAGTGACGGGATGAAGAAACAGAAAAAATAGAAAAGATAGGGACACAGAGGCTGTCCCCCTATTTTTCTTAGCTTTTTTTATACCGGATCTTGCCCAACATTTTCCCAAGTAAATCCTTCGTGCTATCAAGAATCGAAGGACCTTTAACATTCAGTTTTGTTTCCGCCGTTAAATCGGATGACATGCAAGTGACCTTCGCTGTATAAACACCCTCTGGAATGGGTGGTTGTGTGATAATAACAAACTCCTTATACTTTTTCTCAATCTCAAAACTAGCATCCGCTCTTAGGATCTCGGTGATTCTGGTGAGCTTGCTCACTTCGGCCTTGAAGGTCCCATCCGGTTGAATGAGCGACTCGGCCACGACTAGTTTGGTTTGATTTGGACCTAATAATCCGATGAAGATAGACTCCTTTGGCTTAAAGCCAGATCCCTCAAAAACAATGACCGTATCCAAGACTTTTGCTACCCCAAGGCGAATGGTCTCCGGATTGACGATCAGCTGTGGCCCGGATTTGGAAGGATCGAGTTTCTTGGGAGGGCTTGAACAGCTGGAAATTATGACGAAACAGACCAATGTGATGAATCCTAAGAAACGAAGCCTTTTTTGAGTAGTCATTTTTATATTCCCCTTTCGTTAGTAAAATGTTGAATCAAACCTTAAGATTTCTCCAATGCAAACAATATTTCTTCTCGAACTGAACCATCACTTCTAGGAAGAAGATCATTCAAGGCTTTTTTGGCCTTTGAGCCACCAATACGACCAATCGCCCATGCCATCATACCCAACACCCTTTCATCATCATTGTTACGGAATGCGGTCAAAAGATCGGGGAGGTACTCATCGTCGCGGCTATTTCCCATTGCCCTGGCGATATTCATCTTCCATCGCCACAGATCTTTGTCAGACATGTAAAACATATGTGGCCAGATTCTACTATTAAAATATGCCTTATCCATGTGTAACAATTTATTAAGTTTGAAGTCATCTACCATCGCAGCTACTTTTTTATTGACGGGCAACTCCTTAGCTAACCAGGGGGCATTCCGGGGGCATACATTCTGACAATGATCACAACCATACACCCATAAACCCATTGGTTCACGAAGCGCTATTGGAGTCATTCCTTCGCCGTAATAAGTAAGATAAGAGATGCATTGAGTCGGATCTATTTTGCAGGGTCCCTTTAAAGCGCCGGTGGGACATGCAGTAAGGCAAACGCTCTTGCACCAATCTGGGCACCCCACTTCAAGGGTAGGTTCATCAGGTGAAAATTCATGGTCAACGACAATTGCTATCGGCAATACCCATGAACCTTGGCAAACAACCTTGTTTGAATAAAACAGACAGTTCTTGCCAAAAGTACCCATTCCGGCTCGAGCGGCTGTTAACCGGTGAGGCAGGTTAAACGGAACTTTTGAATTGACACCATCCTCTTTGAGAAAAGAACGAAAAGCTTTAATCCTTTTGGCTAAACGATCCATCATGATTCGGTCATCATCCAAGTAGCAACGACCAAAATAATTTTCCATAGATGAAGGAAATGCTTCTTTAAAATAGACTTCCATCAAAACAATAATCGTCTTGGCATTTGGAAAAATCTTTATGGGGTCGGTCCCTGCAATAAGATCCAAACCCAATTTAAATGCCCACTCATATTCCTTTTGTCTTTTTTGCAAAAGCTCCCTTTGGGAGTCAAAAGAATCGGCAGTGGTGAAACCAATATCCCCAAAACCGCATTCGTAGGCCTTTTCAATGATATCGTTTTTGCTAATCATATTTAACGTACCCGCCCTGATTTCTTGCCAAAACACCTCTCTTAAAACGACTACCTGATAGCTCCTAACAATCTTTCCACCATCGAAGCAGCTTCTGCCTCAGGCAAACAATACCTCATCTCAGTGAATTGCCTTCTGAATTGAGAGATTTCTTTGGCCATGGGGCGGTCTTTTAGGATCACCTGACCCATGTACTCAGCGAGTTGACCAAAATCATCTTCCCTCATCCCAAAGCGTGTCATCTCCTGAACCCCCATCCTCAGGCAACTTGCCGTTGTAAAGGCTTCATCATCTGGAGCCCCCTGGTAGTTGACGATGATGTTATTTTCTTCTAATCTTTCAGCCATCATCGGTCCTCTCCCGTATCCGACCCTTATGATCACCTGATGGGTCTCCGTATATCCAACTTTAGGATCTCCCTCCACCATTAATCCCCTCTCTTTAAGAAATCTTGCAAAAGCTTTTGCATTAGCGACAACAGCTTTCTGATAATCTGACTTATAGGCATTCATCTCATAGGCGGCGAGGAGAAGGCCTACCAGCGTTCCCAGGTGATGATTGCTGACGCTTCCCGGAAAGACCCGGCGGACAATGGCCTCCCAGAGTTCTTCGTACTCAGTCCCCTCTGACATGTTGCTCGCGATCACCCCTCGTTGGGTTCCGAAGAAAGTCTTGTGCGTGGAGCCTGTGACAAGATCCGCTCCTTCCTTGAATGGCTCCTGGAAGTGAGGCCCGATTAATCCTAAAACATGGGCCATATCATAAAGCAGGATTGGTTTCGGATTCATGTTTGCGATCATTTCGGCAATGTCTCTTAGCGGCTCTCTATAGATGACCATGCTTTTTCCCAGAACGATCAGTTCAGGTCTGTGCTCTTCGATGATCTCTTTTGTCTTTGAAAGGTCGATCTGATAGGGATCTTCTTTCAGGACCGGGAAGGGGACCGCCGCGGGTCTCTCGGTCTGCGGATCGTGAGCAACGAGGTCTTTAAGGGCTCCCATGGGCTGTGCGCTAAGGTGGCCGCCTCTTCCGAGATGGTGGTTCATCACTTTTCTGATTCTCCGGGGCTCACTTCTTCGATCCAGCCGATTGAGGTAATCGACGATCCCGCTGAAGACCACAGTATTAGCCATCTGACCACTGACGACTCTCGGCTCGACTTCGGAACAGCCGATGAAGCGCCGAAGTTCATCGGCAAGGAGGATCTCAACCTCCCCAATCAATTTGGTCCCCTGATAATAGAAGACATCGGTTTCCTTAAAGGCCTTCATCAGCCGGTGTTCAGCGTATCGCCCGGACGGATCGCTGATGGTCAGGAGTCTTACAAGAAGAGACGGCGTCGTTTCTGAAGGAATGAGGTTGATCGTCTCCCGCCGCCTCCAATGAGTGTTCTCAACCACGCGGGTGACCAATCTCGTTGTTAATTCTTTCAAGCTTCCGGTCGGCACCTCTTTTTTCTTCGGTTCTTCAATGAGGAACGGCCGGGCATAGGGTGGTGCCTCTCCTGAGAGATGTCTCTCAACGATGATTCCTTCCAACCTTTTCGCTCGCTGCAGGATTTCTAATCCCTGCCCCTCCCTTAAATCCGCATCAATATATGCCAAAGCGATCGGTCTCATCTTCTTTTCATCGGTAGGCTCTGAGAGGATTCCCCGATCGGAAAAAACCCAGTAGGGAACCATCGTCCCACTCGTTACATGTCCCGCAAGGTTTCCTTTCGCCAGGACCTCATAACCCTGTCTCGCGATTCCCTGTCCGGTGATAGCGATAGGGAAAATCCTTTTAGGAACGAGCCGATTTTCTTTTGGAGGCAAAGGTTTTCCGGACTCCCTTTCGGTTACCTCTTCAAATTGTCTTTTCAGGATATCCTTCCCAATGAATTCCCCTTTCAAAGAGGAGAAACTCACTGCCAACCTGGCGGCTGTTGGGACCGCATGGATGGGGATATCTTTCCCTTCTGGGTCCACTCCTAATTCGTGACCGTACAGGGGCAGACCTGCTTCTAATCTCAAGGTATCTCTTGCTCCCAGGCCAGCCGGAATAACCCCCTCTTTTTCTCCCAGCTCAAGGATCTTCTCCCAAATCTGAACCGTTCTATCAGCGGGCAAGAATAGTTCGAAGGAGATAGGTTCTCCCGTGTAGCCCGTTCTCGAAATCGTGATATAGACATGTTCACCCTCTAATGCACATACCCTCAGTCGATTTCTCCAGGGGTCCGGGAGTTTGGAGTAGTCCTCCAAAACGATTTTTTCCAATATCCTTTTGGTGTGTGGACCCTGGAGCGCAATCATCCCAATCTCATCCGTTTTGTCCTCTAGGACAAGACCTTTGAATCTCTTCCTGTGATCCAGGAACCAATTCCAGTCCTTCTCCGTATTTGCTGCATTGACAACGAGAAGATAATGCGCTTCTGCCGACGGATCGATTTCTTCCAACCGGTAGAGGTAGGCATCATCGAGTGCACCGCCTCTCTCATTCTGAACCAGCGTATAGTGAGCCATACCAGGATCGAGGGCCATCGCATTATTCGTTAGGACATATTGCATGAAGGGAATAGCGTCCTTTCCTCGAATCAAGAAACGTCCCATATGGGAAATATCGAAGAGGCCCCCATATCTTCTTGTACTCAAGTGTTCTTCGAGGATGCCCCGCGGATAAGCAACGGGCATCTCCCAACCAGCAAACTCAACCATCTGGCCGCCGTGGGTTTTATGCCATGCATACAAAGCCGTTCTCTTCAAATCCTTCGGCATCTCCTTACTCCTTTCATTTCCTCCTTCAATCATCTGCCGAACCATTGAATTCTTAACACATTCTAGCCAAGATTGAAAAAGTAATCAAATGTTTGGCACTCTCCTGCCTCAAAGCTGGAGTATCAATTTTTATTGACGGCCTCCCCCGAATTCGCTAAATTTTTTCTATCCTTTTTGAAAAAATATTTCCCAGAAAACGCTGGAGAAATATTCTGATGGAAATCATCGATTCTCATACCCATTGGGGACCATCCATAACGTTGGGCACAGAGGTCACGACTGATGAACTCCTTCGGCAGGCCAAGGAAAGCGGTGTTGATAGGATAGTCGCCTCTCTCGCCCCTGCCTACCGCAGGCCCTGAATCCCGCCTGCGGCGGGACTGGTATAGGGCAGGCATTGGGCAACCCCAGATTTTCTATCGTGGTTAAACAACTGGGAGTTGGATAAATGATGGGTGATTCAAATCTCTCAACAAATGGAGCTTTGGAGCCGGGTCGATGATTGGTGTATCAAAGTTATCGGCATCCGCGAAAACAACCGTAATCCGGATGCGACCTCCTTTATGAAACTGGTACGAGGTTGGTAGCAGGTTAAAGACCAACTCAAATGGTTCCCCGGCCGAGATTGGCGCCAGGTCCTCCTGATAATGGGAGTGGTAAGGTAGCCCTAGATGATTGTAAGGCGCTTTGCTCAGTTTGCGATGAGAAGCTCGGAGGTCCCCTTCAGTGATGTAAGAGGACTTGCCGTTTCCGTCCACTGCTTCCAAGTAAACAAATGCATCCGGGTCGGGAGCATCCATAGTCAGCCAAAGATGCACAACCGGATGTCCCGTGATCTCCACGTCAGTCTCCAAGGGGGAAGTGGTATACGTCAATCCTTTTTTGTCATTCGAGCGCATATCGGGGTAGTTACGCGGCCAGTTGATAGCTGTCCAGCGTGATTTCTTTCCGCTCGTCGTCGAGTAATCCACGGTGTAGGCATCGAAGGCATCCGGGGCACTTGAAGATTCTGTGGTCAAATAGCCGTCATTGACCGAGGCTATACTTCCTGTCTTGCCTTCGCTGAAATAGAACCGCGTCAGTTTCTGCTTCTCCAGTGGCCATTGGTTGGACGTCTGCCAGGCTTCCTTTCTCGGCGCCCCCATGACGTAATAGTGAATGGCCGGTTCGTCCATCATGCCATTGTTGATGCCCTTGAGCCAGTAATCGAACCAGCGGTGTGCTTCCGCCCCATAGTCCAGGTCGAATTGTTTATCTTCAACCTTGCTGTGATCGACAGGGCGAACGGTCAGTCGCCTGCGCACAGTGAGACTGTTGTACCAAATAAACATGTCGCTGAAAATGTCATACCAACCATTGGTCATATAGACCGGAATGCCTGAGCGGTTGATGCGTTCTATGAACGGGTAGAGTGCCGAGTTTTTCTCCCAAATCTTGTGTCCCCCAGAGGTGAGGCTGTCGCGGAACGGGGCCTCCTTCCCCAAGGTTGATACTCCTGTAAGTGTCCTGCTGCGTTCCTTGCGCGCCTGAGCAAGCAATGCCCCATCCTTATCGTTATCTACCGGCGTAATCGCATCGGACTGGAGAAATGAGGTTGACCATTTGAAAAACGAGTTAAAGGCCTTATTGTAGACACCACCCGGATAGGTAATAGCCCCGTACATCTCCACTGGGGTTGACGCAGGAAAGATCGCTTTCAGGTGCGGATTGCCCATGGCTGCGGTTGCCATCTGGATCATCGCCTGAAAAGAATCGCCGTACATGCCGATGTTTCCGTTGCACCAGCGCTGGGACGCGATCCAATCCAAGATTTCACTGGCCTCCTTGCCTCCCGGCTCATGAGATGCGTCAAATGTCCCAAAGGAAGCGCCCGTTCCGGGGCGTTCAACGACGATGACGGCATAGCCATGCTTGACCATGTTGCCAAGCCACCTGGTTCTGAAAAGAGGATCCATGAGGCGTCCTCGGTCGGAAAACCAATACCGGATTCGAAGGTAGGCCTTTTCTTTCCAGCCCAAGCCTACCAAGTCTGCAATAATGTTCTTCCCGTTTTTATCAAAGATGGTAAAGGTGCGCAGATAGGGTGTATATTTGAAGAGAACGGGTAAAGCCTCGCTGGCCGGAACGCCTTTCTTGGTCGGGAGAATGAGGTCGTAGGCCAACCTCGTTCCATTCGATAGCGTCAAGTAATCGGAAATGCGCTTGTTTCCATCATAAATCTCTTTGGAATAACCTTGATATTTGCCAAATTCTGACACCTTTACTTGCCCGGCTTGTTTCTTATAGAGCAAGAAGAGCGCGATTGCCAAGATGACCGCAATCATGGGATAAATCATTTTCGCGTCGAATAGCCTGTTCATTTCTTCTCTCTTCTTGAGCTCATGGCTTATTCTCCGATAATCTTCACCAGAATCCTCTTTCTTCTTTTTCCATCAAATTCTCCGTAAAAGATCTGTTCCCAGGGGCCGAAATCGAGTTTTCCGCCGGTGATCGCCACCACCACCTCCCTCCCCATGATCTGCCGCTTCAAATGGGCATCGGCATTATCCTCGCCCACATTGTGACGATACTGAGAAACCGGTTCGTGGGGAGCGAGTTTTTCCAGCCAGGTGTCGAAGTCGTGATGAAGTCCTGTCTCGTCATCGTTGATAAAGACCGAGGCCGTGATATGCATGGCATTGACGAGCACAAACCCCTCTTGGATTCCACTTTTCCTAACATACTCCTCAATCTCTGAAGTAATATTGATAAAGGCTCTGCGGCTTGGAACCTCAAACCACAGCTCTTTTCGAAAACTCTTCATAGACTCTCCTTTATTCCAATCTTCCTTCCAGCCGAAGTTGGTTGACGATCTTCTGAACCTGGGGCAGGGTCTCGATGGCTGCCCTTTCACCCTCCAGGATGGCTTCATGCCTTTTTGAGAAATCGGCTGAGCCAACATGGCTAACCTTTGGTTTGATGACCACATCAGCTTTCAAAATCTGTATGGAGGCCAGTTTTGAATACATGATATCGTAGGCTCGTAGGATTGTCTCAATTGTATTTTCAGGGAGGGTCCGATCTGCCCCTGCTGAGATGTCAACGGCAATGACAATATCGGCCCCAAATTGCTTTGCCACATCTACAGCCACGGGACTCACGACGCCTCCATCCACATACACCCTCTCGCCGATTTTTACAGGTCTGAATATCCCCGGAATAGAGCAACTGGCCCTCACGGCCATGCCTGTATTTCCCCGACCAAAAGCCACCTCTTGCCCGCTCTGTATGTCTGCAGCCACGGCGTAAAAAGGAATCTTTAATTTCTCCATGGGAGTGTTCTTCACAGTCTTATTGACGAACTCCTCGAGTTTTTCTCCTTTGATGAAGCCATTTTCGGGAAGGACCAGATCCACAATCTCCCCTTTTTCTATTGCAAAAGAGAGCTTCTGAAGTTGAAACGCATCATAACCAAAGGCATAAAAGCTTCCAACCACACTCCCTACGCTTGTCCCCACGATCATATGAATCGGGATTTTATTCGACTCGAGGATCTTGATCACCCCAACATGAGCAAATCCCTTTGAGGCCCCGGCACCGAGAACCAGAGCGATCTTTGCCGGCTTGGGTGGTGGGGGAGCCTCAACCTCGGGGCCCGGTCGAATTTCCTTGGTTTTGGGAGTACAGCAAGTGATGATAAGGATGAAGATGAAAATACCAATGAACCTCCCCATTGCAATCCCCTCTTTCTTTGCTTCCATCTTTACCTCCTTAGAAACCCCTAAAGGGGAAAAATTACTAAAATCATATCAGTTTTTATTAGATTCATAAATAGTAACTTTTTTCCTTTGGGTGACGAAAAAGGGCATCTTTTCTTATCCGCCCAAAATGGACAGGCTCGCCTAACCCCCTTAAAAGTCAATTGATTTCATTTAAGAAACCCGTTTGGCATCCATCTTGCTCTTTTTGATGCTCGTTTCTATTCATAACGAAATCGACATTTCTGGTAAAACCCAAAAGGGGGGCGATCAAATGGCGCAGACCAAGATTCTTGTTGTGGAAGATGAAGGAATCATTACCAGAGATATCAAGAATAGATTGAAGGTCCTGGGATATCCCTCTCCGGCTACCGCCTCTTCCGGGACAGAAGCCATCAAGAAAGTTGCAAGGTTTCACCCGGACCTGGTCTTGATCGATATCCAGTTGAAAGGAGAGATGGATGGGATCAAAGCCGCAAGGCAGATCCATGATCTCTTTGATATCCCGGTCGTTTATCTTATGGAGGATGCGGACGAGGAAACGTTGCAAGATGAAAAGGTAATTGAACCCTTCTGTTACATCCTCAAACCGTGCGAAGAGAATTCGTTGCATATCAGTATTGAGAGGGCCCTCTACCAACACAAGATGGGAAGGGTGTGGAGGCTCAGCAATCAGCAGATAAGGGGACAGGCATAAGATAACGAAAATAATACGAAACCGATCATAAAGCAGTCATAAAAGACTTGCGTCAAACATCTCAGAGGCATGGAAAGAACTTCGAACGAAAGGACCAGAGGAAACCATCTTAAACCCTATCTCCTTTCCTATCTTTCGGTAAGCTTCAAACTCTTCCGGCTGAATATATTTTACTACTGGCAATCGATTTGTGTGAGGCTGAAGATATTGGCCTATCGTTAAGAAATCGCATTTCGCTGCTCTTAAATCCTGAAAGAGATCCAGGACCTCTTCTTTTGACTCCCCCAGTCCAAGCATAAACCCTGATTTGGTACGAATATGGGGATACGTCTCTTTCGATCTTTTCAGTAGATTGAGTGATCTTTCGTAGTCTGCCTGGGGGCGGACTTCAGCGTAGAGTCGACGGACGGTTTCCACATTGTGATTCAGGACATCTGGACCTCCTTGCAAAACTCGACTGAGAGAATTCCAATCACCCTTAAAATCGGGAACCAAGACTTCGATTTTTGTCTCTCGATCCGTTTCCCGAATGGCCTGAAGGGTTTTGGCAAAGTGGGAAGCTCCACCATCGGGTAGGTCATCCCGCGTCACAGAAGTGATCACTACATATCGAAGCCCCATCTTTTTAATTGCCTGGGCCACATGGTGCGGCTCCGCTTCATCTGGAGGAACGGGGCCTCCATGTTCAACAGCACAAAAACCGCAGTCCCTGGTGCAGATCCGTCCCAGAATGAGGATGGTCGCTGTCCCTTGTGAGAAACATTCGCCCAGATTGGGGCACCGAGCCTCTTCACAGACCGTATGAAGTTCGGTCTCCGTAAGGATGGACTTGATCTTCTGGAGATCCTGAATGGGTGGAATTTTCTTTTTCAGCCAGGGAGGTTTTCTCAGAATTTTCATTTTACAATTTGCATTTTTCAATTTGCAATTTACAAGGCCCCCTCACCCCTCCCTCTCCCCTTAGGGGAGAGGGGAAGGTGAGGGGAGCTATGCGCTATGCGCTATGCCCCATGCTCTATGCCTTCTGTCGTAGCGGCCTCGGAAGGTGAATCGCTATTCCATCTGCATCGAGGAAGGCCTCTTTCAATGCCTCTGGAGTGGTTGGATGGGCTTGAAAGAATCTGGAGAACTCCCTGGCCTTAACGTTCTGTCTCATGAGGGAAGAGGCAATGGAAATCAACGTGCTGGCCTCGTAGCCAATGATATGAACCCCTAAGATTTTATCTGTTTTTCGATCAACCACGACCTTGATGAGACCCTCCGTCTCTCCGCTGATGACGGCTTTGGGGTTGGAGCGGAATGGAAAACGCCCTATCTTTATCTCTCCTCTTGCTTTGGCCTCTTTCTCTGTCAGCCCAACGGATGCGATCTCGGGATAAGTAAAAATGCAAAGAGGAATGAGTTGATTTTCCTTGTCTCGATCCATCCCCATGATATTCTCTGCAGCAATCACGCCTTCTTCCATGGCCACGTGAGCCAGCATCACTCCTCCCGTGGCATCTCCAATTGCATAAATGTTGGGCACCGTTGTTTCCATCCGATGGTCAACTCTGACACCCGCAGAAGTGACCTCTACCCCTGCCTTACCAAAATTGAGATCCAGATTGGGGGTCCTTCCAACAGCCACAATCAATTTATCCGCCGTCAGTTCCTGAATTCCCTGTGGGGTTTTGACCGTCAGTTTTAAGGCTTCTCCAAAAGGAACGATGTTTTCAATACTCGATTGAGTCATAACCCTCACGCTATCCTTTTCCAACACCCTCCCCAGATTCCGGACAAGTTCTCTTTCGAGACCTGGTAGAATCGTATCTAGGATTTCAACAATTGTCACCTTCGATCCCAGGGCATTGAAGATCGTGGCAAATTCGACTCCAATATATCCCCCACCAATAATGACGATTTCGCATGGTATTTTTTTAGTTCTCAATGCATCGTCACTGGTAATAATTTTATCCCCATCAGGAGAAATACTGGGAAGGCCTTTCGATTTCGAACCTGGAGCCAGGATGATTGCATCGCCTTCGATAATCTCTTTTTCTTCGCCTCCGTACAAGAGGACCACCTGATTGGGCCCCAACAGTTCTGCACGAGCGGATTTAACAGTTACCCGGTGGGATTCGAGGAGCATCTCCACACCCTTTACAAGTTCGCGGACAACTTTTTCCTTTCGTTCCATCATCGATGCGAGAGGATCGAAATTACCATGGAGGAGTGATTGGAAGACAGGAGACCGTTTGATTGAACGGAGTAGTTTTGCGTCGTGAAGGAGAGACTTTGTAGGAATGCATCCCCGATTAAGGCAGGTTCCACCGATTTCGTCTTTTTCGACAAGGATGGGCTTTGCCCCTAATTGGGCCAACCGAATGGCAGCCACATAACCCCCAGGACCGCCACCGATGATAATCACCTTTTTTGAGCTCATAGGATGACAAATTTAAAAAAGTAGCCGTTCCGGCTAATGCCGGAACGAAACGCACCCTAAAGGTTGCCTTTTAATGGGTGCCTTTTAATGGGTGCGGCTACCCTTGCCGTCTGCCCAAAGATGATGTAGGGTGCGTTCCCCGAACGCACCATCCTGCCAAACCCTAATAGGCCTGCTCGGGGATCAGGCCCTACAAATTCGTCAAAATCTCGTCCAGGCTTTTTCTTTCCCAATCTCTCAGAAATATCTCTTTAAAATGCAACCGAATTCTTTCAATCAAACTTTCCCGCGGAACCTTCTCTCCAAGGATCTTTTCCATAGAGGTCATTTTCTTTCCCACGAGGCCACACGGGTGAATCAGATCAAAATAGTTCAGATCCGTTTCGTAGTTTAAGGCAAGCCCGTGGAAGGAAACCCATCGTTTGATCGTCACGCCGAGGGAAGCAATCTTTTCGCCATTGACCCAGACCCCTCGGTTCAGAGAGTCCTTTTTCCCCTCCATTCCAAAATCTTTCAACGTCCCGAGAATAACTTCTTCGAGTTGGTCAACATATCGGATGAGACGATATCCATACCCCTTCAAATCGAGGATGGGATAGACCACAAGCTGCCCGGGCCCGTGATAGGTGACATCCCCGCCCCTCTCCACATGATAGACAGGAATCGCCATCGCATCCAGGACTTCTTGAGAGGCGATCAGATAAGAGCGGTTCCCGCGCCTTCCAAGAGTGATCACATGGGGGTGTTCGAGGAAGAGTAATAAATCGGGCAACTCCCCTCTGACCCGCCTTGACCAGAGATCACGTTGAAGGTCCCAGGCCTTCTTGTAATCCATCAGGCCCAGATCTGACATATATCCGCGTTTATCCATAATTGCATTTATGCACGGAAATCCCAAATTCCAAGCACCAAAATTCAAATAACTTCCAATCTCCAATACTCAATTCCCTCTATTGGAATTTGGTAATTGGTCATTATTTGGAATTTGGAATTTGAGATTTGGGATTTCCCCCTCACCCTATTTCTCTCTTCCGGGTGAGGGGGGGGTCCATCTTAATTTTGGTTTTCTTGCAGCCAAGACCTCGTCGAGTCTCCTTACCTTCACCCTCTGAGGTGCCTGCCGAAGGAGATCCGGATTTTCCTCTGCTTCCTTGGCAATGGCGATCATCGTTTCAATAAAACCATCGAGACTCTCCCTGCTCTCCGTCTCCGTCGGCTCCATCATCAGCGCTGCCTTTACCACCAGCGGAAAATAAATCGTGGGCGGATGATAGCCATAATCGATCAGCCTTTTGGCAATGTCGAGGGTTGAGACGTGATACTTCTCTTGAAAACGGTCGGTGAAGACACATTCATGCATGCAGGGCCGTTCATAAGGAAGGTGGTAATAATCCTTCAAACTTTTCATCAAATAGTTAGCATTGAGCACAGCCATCTCGCTTGCTCTCTTGAGCCCTTCGGATCCCATAGAAAGAATGTAGGCGTAGGCCTTGAGGATCACTCCGAAGTTTCCATAAAAAGCCCTCATCTTTCCAATGCTATGAGGTCGATCATCATTGAGCCTGTAAACCTCTCGGTCCTTTTCAATCACCGGAACCGGGAGATAGGGGGCAAGTTCCTTCTTGACGGCCACAGGCCCTGCTCCAGGACCTCCTCCACCATGGGGAGTCGAAAAAGTTTTATGGAGGTTGATGTGAATCACATCCACTCCCAGGTCCCCTAGTTTCACGATTCCCATTAAAGCATTAAGGTTAGCCCCGTCACAATAAACAAATCCTCCTTTTCTGTGGACGATTTCAGCAATCTCTGCCAGATGTTCTTCAAAAAGACCCAGGGTGTTCGGATTGGTTACCATGATGGCGGCCACCTCTTCATCCATCTGCTCAGCCACCTTCTCAGGACTGATCACTCCATTCTCATTCGATTTGATCTCCACCATCTGATAGGAGGCAATCGTCGAAGTGGAGCAGTTGGTCCCATGGGCCGTATCCGGGACCAGGACTTTCTTTCTTCCATTTCCACGGGCCTGCAGGCAAGCCTTGACCATTCTGATGCCGGTCAACTCTCCATGAGCTCCGGCTGCCGGCTGAAGCGAGACTTCATCCATGCCCGTAATTTCGGCAAGAAAGTCCCCGAGTTCATACATCAATCGAAGGGCTCCCTGGGTCAGGTCTTCAGGAGTATAGGGATGAAGATTCGCAAATCCGCTCATCCTTGCAATCTCTTCATTCACCTTCGGATTATATTTCATCGTACAGGAGCCTAAAGGATAGAATCCACTGTCCACCCCGTAGTTCCATTGAGAGAGCCGGGTGAAGTGTCGAACCACATCGACCTCGCTCAACTGGGGAAACCCTTCAAGATCCTCTCTTAAGAGGTGAGAAGGAATGAGGTTCTTAGCTTCCGATTCCGCCACATCCCATCGAGGTAAGGAGTACCCCTTTCTCCCCTTTCCCCCCCGCTCAAAAATGAGAGGCTCGTCCTGAATCAAGCCGGTATCCCTCTTCCTACTCATCGCGTTGTCCTTCTACAGAATACTTTCCTCTCGACAGCCGAAATTTCAAATGACAAAGTTCAAATATCAAATCAAATCCAAAGCTCAAATTTCAAAGGATGTTTCGCCTGCCTGCCGCAGGCAGGGATTGTGGCATTTGACATTCATTTGACATTTGGATTTTGAAATTTGACATTTTCTATTACCTTAGTGCTTTCTCCAGCGTTTCTGCCCACCGATCAATCTCCTCCTTTGTTATCATCTCCGTTACTGTCACAAGGAAGTGTCGATTCAATTCAGGATAAAATTTTGCCAAGGGTAGACCTCCGATGATCTTCTCTTTTTTCATCTCCCCTAACACCTTCTCAGGGTCACCATCGACTTCCAAAACAAATTCATTGAAAGTGGACCCGGAAAATGTCTGCCTGCAACCTTTTAGTTTTGAAATAGCCTTTTTTGCATATTCGGCCTTGCTCAGATTCATCATGGCCACTTCTCTCAAACCTTCTCTCCCGAGACAGGAGAGATAGATCGTTGCCATCAGAGCACAAAGCCCTTCATTGGTGCAGATATTGGAGGTGGCCTTCTCTCTTCGGATGTGTTGTTCCCTTGTCGCTAGAGTGAGGACAAACCCCCTCTTGCCCTCTAAATCGACGGTCTCTCCCACGAGTCTCCCGGGCATGGTTCTCACGTGCTTGTTTCTTGTGGAGAAGATTCCCAGGTAGGGCCCTCCGAGCGAAAGTGGGATCCCAAGGCTCTGACCTTCTCCTGCAACGATATCAGCCTCGAACTCTCCGGGAGGTGCCAGAATTCCATAGGCGATCGCTTCGCTAAATCCAACAATCATCATCCCTCCCACCTGATGGACTTCCTTCCCGATCCCCTGCAGATTTTCAATGACGCCAAAGAAGTTCGGACTCTGAATCACAACGGCGTTCACAGTTTCATCGAGGAGATCAGAAAGCGCTTTCTCATCCGTCCGCCCATCTCCTTTTCTACAAGGGATCAAGATGATTTCTTGCTGATCGGGGTCAATATAGGTCTCGATGACCTTCCGATATTCAGGGTGAATGGCCTGTGAGAGGAGGATCTTCTTTCTCTTTGTAATCCGAAAAGCCGTCAATACAGCTTCTGCCAGACTGGAGGCTCCGTCATACAAGGAGCCGTTTGAAACCTCCATGCCGGTCAATTGGCACATCAAGGTCTGATATTCAAAAATCGATTGAAGGGTTCCCTGGCTGATCTCAGGTTGGTAGGGGGTGTAGGCCGTATAAAATTCTGAGCGGGAGATCAGGTAAGGGACAACACCTGGAATGAAATGATGATAAGCCCCTCCACCCAAAAAAGAGGTACAAAGAGGAGATTGGAGTCCCTGGAGATGGCGGAGAAGATCGGGTTCTCCCAGGGGCTCAGGGAGGTTCGTGGATTTTGAAAGCCTGTATTTCGTTGGAATGGTTTCGAAGAGATCTTCCACCCTCTTGACACCAATGGTCTCAAGCATCCTTCGAATATCCTCAGGGGTATGAGGAATGTAACGCGCAAAATTTCCCATTTACTCTTCTTCCTTTGGAACAAAATCCTGGTAGGCCTTGAATGAGAGAAGTTCTTTTAGTTCCCCCTTGTTCTTCATCTCCATCTTGATAATCCATCCTTTTCCATAAGGATCTTCATTGACGAATTGAGGCGAATTCTTTAGGGTGTGGTTCGTCTCCACGACCTTCCCGGTGATGGGAGAGAAGACATCGGCCACCGTTTTTACTGACTCGACCACTCCCATGCTCTCCCCTTTCTTAAATTCCGATCCGATCTCAGGAAGGTCAACATAGACGATGTCTTTCAGTTGGCTCTGGGCATAATCGGTCAGGCCAATCGTGGCTCGGCCTCCTTCTTCTCTTAACCATTCGTGGCTTTCGGAATAAAGCAAATCTTTTGGAAAATCCATCCGTCACCCCAATCTCGCCCCTCACCCCATCCCTCTCCCCTCAGGGGAGAGGGGAAAGGTGAGGGGGATTTCAAATATTTTAACTAGATATTATATTAAAGATCTCCAATTTTAAAATACGCTATTAGCTATATGCTATCCGCTATCTCCGATCTTCTTACTTTAATTTTTCTAACGGAATATCTATGATCATCTCGATAGCTGAGATATGTGTCCACTCTCCATTCAAAATAATCATATGTTTAGAAGTCTTGGATGACATTTTCCGGCCGGACAAGGCCATATCGATGATTGTCTCTTTGGTGATCGTCTCTCCCTCCCTCCAGGGAATGACACTGATGTTTTCCGATTGATAGTCCACCAGCACGCAAGGGATCTTTTTACATCCTAACCTTTTCAGCGCCTGCAGTCGATGATGCCCATCCAGGATGATGCAAGTCTTTTCATCGATGCAGATGGGCATTTTCAGAATGCCGTCCGCCAGGATCTCATTCTTCAATGCCTCGAGATAATCTGGCCTGATCTCTTCGTGTTCTTTTAACTCTTCGATCTTGAAAAAAACAACCTCATCCTTTTTCGATTTTCTTTTCTTAGGCTTCATGAAGACAGAACCTCTTCGTTCACCAAGTTCGGAGGCCGTTTTCCAGTGAGCCCGGCGATCAGATTTTCTGCTGCCATCATAGCCATTCGAAGTCGTGTTTCATGCGAAGCACTTGCAATATGGGGTGCCAAAATAACATTCTTCATCAAAAGGAGAGCAGGTTCCACCTCGGGCTCCCTTTCATAGACATCCAGACCGGCTCCAGCAATTTTTCCCTCCTTCAAAGCCTGAACGAGTGCCCTCTCGTCAACCACCGGGCCTCGGGAGGCATTAATCAAAATTGCGGTGGGTTTCATGAGAGCCAACTCAGCTGCCGAGATATAATGGGTCGTCTGAGGTCCCAACGGGACATGAAGTGTTACAAAATCTGACTGAGCCAGCAATGACTTCTTATCTACAAAACTCGCTCCTAATTCCTTTTCGACAGATTGGGTAGCCCGAACCAAATCGGTGTACAATATCTGCATGTCGAACCCTTTGGCTCGCCTTGCAACTCCCTGTCCGATCCGACCTAAGCCACAGATGCCGAGGGTTTTGTGGTGAACATCGGAGCCCAGGAATTCCATCAATTTCCATCCGTTCCATTGGGAAGAACGAAGATGTTGGTCTGCCTCAATAAGACGCCTTGCTGTTGCAAGCAGCAGTGTCATGGTGAAATCGGCTGTTGTATCGTCCAAAACTCCTGGCGTATTCGTCACCATAACTTTGTGACGGGTGCATGCTTGGACATCAATGTTGTTGTATCCAACGGCTATATTAGAGACAATCTTGAGGTCTGGGCATTGGGAAAGGACGACCTCGTCAATCCGATCCGTGAGCAGGATGATCGTACCTGTCTTGCCTCGAAGCCTTCTGACCAACTCTTCCGGAGAAAAAGCAACATCTCTTTGATTATCCTCCATATCAAAATGCTTCTTGATAATGGCGATGGCTTCATCGAAGATCTTACGGGTGATCAAAACCTTTGGCCTCATACTGTTATTTCCCAATGTTAACTAATACAAACACATTTATCATAATTACAATCTGTAGGGCGTGATCCCCCGATCACGCCTTTAAATAGTGCGTTCGGGGAACGCACCCTACATTATATTTGAATTCAATGATTGCGTTTCTGTCAAATAAAAAAGGAGGAAGAACAATCAAACTCAATTGCCCTTCCTCCTGTCTTTTGACCTGAGAGATTATCCCTTAAAAATTCAGGATTTGTCCCCTTCGGTGTCCCGCCCTTCGACTTTGCTCAGGGCGAAATCTTTCCAGGATTTAAATGAGTTACAGTCCTTTTGCCTGAGAGTTTCTTCCGGTATCCCGGAATTGCCCCTTCGGCGCCCCTCTTTCTTGCTTAGGGGTCTCTCCTGTAACTAACAAAAATTCTGTCCCAATTAAGAAACGATGTCAAGAAGAATTTGTCCTTCCCCTCTGTTGCTCCCTCAGGTACTCCATGGCTACTGAAACATGGAGAGCAGTCCCTAGTGGAAGGATGTCCTCATCAATATTAAACTTAGGGTGATGATGAGGATAGATAATCCCTTTATCTTTATTTTCGACTCCCAGAAAGGCAAAGGTGCCTGGAACCTTCTGAAGATAGAAAGAAAAGTCCTCTGAGCCCATCAGAGGTCTCAAGAGGGAAAGCTTATCCTCTCCCAAAATCTCCTTGGCCACCTTTACGACAAAGGCCGTCATCTCCTCGTCGTTGGTTGTTGCCGGGAATTTGCTCATCAGGTTAAGTTCGTAACTCCCTCGCATCCCCGAGACCAATCCATCCAAAATCTCCTTAATCCTTCTGGGAAGACCCTCCCTCAATTCCGGATTATGGGAACGAATCGTTCCTCCGAAAGTCGCCGTCTCAGGGATTACATTGTAGGCTTCGCCCCCGTTCATTTTACAAATGCTGATGACGGCGCTCTCCACGGGATCAACTTCCCGGCTCACAATCGTTTGTAAGGTACTGATGGCATTCGCCGCTATCACAATCGGATCGACGGTGAGATGTGGTAAACCTCCGTGTCCTCCCTTCCCTGTAATTTTGACATCGAAGAAATCACCTGCTGCCATGAGTGGGCCGGGTCGATAACCGAGGGTTCCAAAAGGAAGGATGGAATAAACATGTAAACCGAAAATCCTATTCGCTCCTTCCAAAGCGCCCTCCTCGACCATGGCCTTTGCTCCCGCTCCTATTTCCTCTGCAGGCTGGAAGATGAAGGCTACATTCCCTTTCAACTCTTTCCTCATTTCTGAAAGGATCGTCGCTGCTCCGAGCAGCATAGCGATATGGGCATCGTGACCGCAGGCATGCATCACCCCCTTGTTTTGAGATTGATAGGGCAAATCCGTCTCCTCCTGGATAGGCAGAGCGTCCATATCTGCTCTCAGAGCAATGGTCTCCCCCGGCTCGGAACCTTTCAGAAATCCACGAACTCCTGTTCCATTGACAAACATTCTTGTCTCGAGACCGAGTGCCTTTAGAACCCCCTCCACCTTCCTGGCTGTGTTAAACTCCTGGAGGCCAAGCTCGGGGTATTGGTGAAAGTCACGACGAAGATCGATCATTTTCTGTTTCAATCCCTCAGTCTTCTTGAGAATGTCGTCATACTTTTTCATTTCGAACTGCTCCTAATTTGAAGCTCCCCGCCCACAAGGGCGGCGCTTCCCGGCAAAGTAATCTCATTTTATATTGTGCCCCTTGACCCCGCCTATCCCGCTAGGGCGGGACGGGGCACGTTCCGGTCAATGTAATTTTATATGATAATAGTTTTATTACCTACAAACCATGAAAATTGATAATCCCCCCTCGCCCCCCTTTAAAAAAGGGGGGGTTGGCAGGATCTGAAAGCTACTTTCTAAGTAATTGATAAGAATTTAAAAAAGAAAAAGGGCATGTTCTAATAGTTCCAACATGCCCTTAACTCTACCTTCTTTTGATTCACTGCAACAGTCTGGCAGCAGCCAGCGTGTAGATTCTGGCCGCTTGGACCAGTTTCGAAATCTCTACATGTTCATTCGGTTGATGAGCCAACTTCGCATCACCAGGACCACAGATGATCATGGGAGCTTTGAGCACCGGGACGAAGGCAACAGCATCCGTGTAATAACGAACCCCTTTCGGGACAGGCCTCTCACCCGCCACCTCAGCCACAATGTCAGCGAAGGTCTGAACGGCAGGCTCATTCGGAGAGGTTTCTACAGGAGCACGATCATTCGTTACCTTGACAGAAGCCTTAAAATCAGGAATGCGCCGGCTCAGATCGGCAATCAGATCTTCAACCTGTTTCAAGATGGCGCGATGATCCTGACCCGGGACAGTCCGCATATCCACAGTGACCACACAGTTATCCGGGACCACATTCGTCTTTACGCCACCCGAAATGGTATTGATGCTCTGAGAGAAACCACCTAATAGGGGGTGTTCCTTATAGGTCAAGGTCATCTTACTCAGTTCGGCGATAAGAGCCACCATCATCATGACGGCATTTCGACCCATCTCCGGCATGGAACCGTGGGCTGTTTTCCCCTGGGTTGTTAGTTCCAACCAAAAAGCCCCTTTCTCTGCTACATAAAGATCATTGTAGCTAGGCTCCGGTATCACCACGGCTTGAACAGGACCGAGATCGGGTCGCGCGGCCAAAGCAGTAGCCCCAAGGGAGTCCGTCTCCTCGCCTGCTGTTGCCGCGATGATGAGATCTCCTTGAAGAGGCACCCGGGCCTCTGCCAGTGCTTTTGCTGCAACGATCAGAGCAACCAGACCTCCCTTCATATCTGCTGTTCCACGGCCCCAAATCTTGCCTTCTGATAAGGCACCCTCGAAGGGGTCGTGGATCCACTTCTCCGAGCCAACGGGCACCGTGTCTAGGTGACCATTGTAGAGAAGGGCAGGCTTCTTACGGGAGCTTTTCAAGCGAGCCAACACACTGGCCCGGGTGGGGCTATGTTTGATCACCTCTACTTCTAAACCAATCTTTCTTAAGACTGAAGCCACATACTCTGCTGCTTGTAGCTCATCTCCAGGTGGGTTCACACTCTTGATCCGTATGATCTCCTGACAGAATTTCACCAAATCAGTCTCTTTGACAAAGCTGAGCAACATTTGGGTTTCCATAAAAATAATCCTCCAACTTCTCTAAGCACTCTTCTTAGTTGCCTGGTAGATAAACCGGCCAATAATAATCGTTCCAAAAACAGCAATCGGGATCACAACATAGGCTTTCCACTTCAGAAGAAGCGGAACGAGTGCAAGGATCAGGGCAATCGGGGCATATTTCATCCCTCGAAGTGCAAACTGCCCGAACACTGCACCAAACACGGCGGGAAGCAAGAACCGCTTGAAGGCATCTTGAATCCAGGGGGGAAAGGATTTAACAAAAAAACCAGTGGCTACAGCACCGATGAAGACAGCAATAATGCTCAGCCAGATGGAGATGGCAATCCCGACCGTGGCGATCAACTCACCCTCTTTCGTGCCTTCTTCTACTCCTGCCACAGATTGGGCCACGGCTGCACAGGGAAGCCTCATGTTCGAGATGTTCCCAGCCAGAAAGGACATATAGGTCCCGGCGTCTCCCAAGGTAGGGTAATAGCTGATCGGTTCAATAATGAAGAAGGGAACGGCATAGGTAAGAGCCAGTCCCATGCCCACCATGATGGCCGAGATCGGTGGAAAGACACCGTACTGGAGATAAAGCCATATGGGTGGAAGAAACATTCCTATGATGGCTAACCCACATGTAATCATACCGACTTTGTGTATAGGTTTCGAAAATTCCTCCTGATAAACCTGAGGATCGATCTCCTGAAATTTTTTCTGTGCTATCATCTCTCATCCCTCCTTACCCGGCATACAATTTGCCGATGATCATGCCCCCGAACATCGCCAAACCCAAGGCCCACTCTTTCAGTCCAGGTTTCTTGATCCAGTCAGCCAGCAGAAATAGAAACATGGACAAGATGCCACCAGCAATGACGGCCACAGTGATGCCGCCCCCTCTAACCAAGCTGCTGGAGGCCCAGAAGCCGAAGACACCCAGGGTCGCACAGATCGTAAGGATGGAGAGCCAATGGATATCACCGCCTGCAATCTTATTACGGGCTGTACCCAAATACTTTGTAAAAAAGCCTGCGGCAATGAGCCATCCAACGCACGACACATTCATCACAAAGATAACATTGGCGAAGCCTTTCATGTCGAAGTTCTTACCTCCGAACTCCTGACCAGCTCCGACCGCCGCATTCGATGCCTGCACCAGTTCGGTAAAGACCGATCCCACGGCAGCTCCTTCGCGCTGCCAGGCAAGGCCCGCACTCAATGCCACGACCAGAGCGATCATAACAAAGATCTCGGACATGACCGGTCCGAAGGATGTGATGACCGCCCCTCGAATAATGGAGGTGATATCCTTCGTCTGCAGACCGTAACGTTTCATGATCTTTAAGGCCCGGAGCATGAAGTAAGTGCACTGGTAGAGAGCAATGGCAGACAAAATTGCCCCGCATATCCATATCCACGGTTCATTCGCAATCTGCTTCCAATCCATATCCTCTTTTCCTCCTTTCTTTTGGGTTTAAGATATTCTTTTCTGCACTCGTATCCTTCTGGTGAACAATGCACAACAATGCACCAAGTCCTTGTAAAAAAGTTCAATCGGGATAAGTATATTTTTTAGGCGGCAGGGAATAATAGAGATTGGCTGTTATTAAAGCAATGGCGGATGGAAAAAGTCAAGCTAATTTTGCGATGAATTTTTCAACAGAGAGTTATTGAATTCACGTCGTTTTCTTCAATA
Organism: uncultured Syntrophaceae bacterium; assembly: GCA_964390545.1. Lineage (GTDB taxonomy): Bacteria > Desulfobacterota > BSN033 > BSN033 > UBA1163 > CAYMJV01. The sequence goes on along the minus strand of CAYMJV010000020.1, from coordinate 16,507 downwards.
CCAAATCGATCATCAATTCATTGACCGGATGGTAGAGGTCATCCTTTAAGCACTCTTTAAGAGATGATAAAGAGTTTTATTACTTCCTCCTTCAGCACCTTTCCCATCTTGTTTCTGGGAAGCTCTTTCAGAAACAAGACATCTTTTGGGCATTTCCAGTCCAAAAGATGCGTCTTACAATGATCTTTCATCTCCTTTTCAGTGAGGGTGACCCCGGGTTTTGTTATCACAGCGGCTGCCACCTTTTCCCCCCACCTCTCATCCGGAATTCCTACCACGCAGGATTCCAATACTTTTTCATGATGGTTGATCATGACTTCAATCTCTTTGGGAGAGATATTTTCTCCTCCTGAGATGATGATATCCTTTAAACGATCTGTGATGTAATAATAGCCATCTCCGTCCGTCCTGCCTAAATCGCCGGTCCGAAACCAGCCATCGGTAAAGGCAGCCTCTGTCTCCCGTGGCTTTCTCCAATAACCTGGGGTCACATTGGGTCCCTTTAACCAAATCTCTCCAACTTGCCCTATTTCCACATCGTTATAGGTTTCCGGATTGACAATTCTGACTTCCACATGAGGAAGAGGAATGCCGATGGAACCAGGTTTTTTCATCCCATGAATGGGATTCGAAAAATTCATTCCTGTCTCAGACATGCCTTCCCTTTCCACCGGCTCTTTGCCAAAGATCTTTTGAATCCTCTCAGAGTCTTTTGGAAGCAGTGGGGCGGACCCAGAGGTAAACAATCGAATATGGCCAAAATCCCGCTGCACTCCTTCCAATTTCTCGATCATCCTGAGATACATCGTGGGGACACCCATAAACAACGTGCAGGCGAGTTCTCCTTCCTGACAGGACAAAACTTCGATGACGGTGTCGGAAGAAAACTCATCACACATCACGATCTTCGAACCCGCGATCAGTGCAGTATGGAGCGCAAAGCAGAGGCCATGGACGTGGAAAAGCGGTAGCGCATGGCAAAGGACATCCTCTCCAGCAATCTGCCAGATCTGGATGATATTCCTCGCATCCTGAATCAGGTTTTGTTGTGTGAGGATGGCACCTTTCGGTTGACCTGTCGTACCAGAAGTATAAATCAGGACTGCTGGGTCACCGGGATTTCCATCGCGATCGGGGATGAAAGGAGAAATCCCAGGAAATAATTTTTCCTCCACAAAAGGGGCCCCCGTGTTGATCGGAAGGATGAGTCGCTTCTCGTTGACGGAACGAATCAATGCCTCCTCTTTCCTTCCAACGATGACGAGATAGGCATCGCTGTCTTTGATGAAGTATTCTATCTCATCTCTCTTAAACCCAGGATTGAGTATGACGGATATCGCCCCTACCTTTTGGATGCCGAGATGGATGACCGCCTGCTCCACGCTTTTTGGCATAAGCAGGACGACCCGCTCCCCCTTTTTCAGGCCCATTTCCACAAGCCCCCCAGCCACTCGATCTGAGGCTTGTCTAAGCGAGGAGTAAGTGATCCTACTTTCCAACCTCCCTCTTCTCAAAAAAAGGATGCCATCTTTTCCACCCATTCGAAGAGCTGTTTGGTCAATGAGGCGAGCCAACGTCTCGCGCATCACATCTCTCCCTCCGTTGCTTCATCGCTTCATCCTCGTATAGGTTGTTAAAGGATGGTATTGAAGCTCCCCGCCCACCCCGTTAAGACGGGGCAGGCACGGCGGGGCTTCCCGGGCACGCAGTGGCGAACAGAATGTGAGCCAATGAAATTTCATTCTGATTGTGCCCCTTCCTGCCTGCCGGTAGGCAGGGACCCCGCCTATCCCGCTAGGGCGGGACGGGGCACTTGCCGGTCAAGGCGCCTGGTGGAGAAACTATTTCCTTTTCAGGACGAGATCGATAACCAGTTCATCGGCCAGATGGTGGAGGTCCTCCCTCAGACCCTGTTCTGACATCGACAGGGGAATATCGAGATGGATATCCATTTCGAAGAGGGGGGTCCCGCTTTCCGCCGAAGCCACCCGATGCGTTTCCATGTCGACAATATTTACCCTGCGATCAGCCAGAAGCCTGCAGACCTTATAAACGATCCCGGCATGGTCAATCCCTGAAGTGGTGATTTCAAAACGATCCGTGGGTTCCTTTGCTTTGGGATGAGCCTCTTCGAGGGGTATCGGGGAAAAGAAGACCGTTAATTTCTTTTCCCATTCAAGTCGCTTCAGGCCTGCGGAGAGTTTCTGATTGACCTCCTCCCTCTCCGTAGAAAAGAGGAGAAGCAGCGCGAAGTTGTTCCTGAGAAGGCTCATGCTTGAATCTTCAATATTTCCCCCGCACTCATAGATTACCTCAGAAACATCGGCCACAATCCCCGGCCGATCTTTGCCAATCGCTGACAGGATGAAATAAGTCTTCATAGAAGCCTCCATCACGAAATTCCAAATCCCAAATCCCAAAATCCAAATAAATTCCAATATCCAATTTCAAAACAACCAAACTATTTTATTTGAATTTTTGAATTTTGGTCATTGGAGCTTGTTTAGTATTTGGTGCTTGGGATTTGGTGCTTTAGGTTACTCAAGGATCTCCAAGTTTGCATTTCTGACTCTCAGCCTCTTACTGCCCACCGATCTAAAGATAATGGTGGCTTTCTGGTCTTCATCCATCCCTTCTACGGATTTGACCCTTCCTTCACCAAACTTGGGGTGCCTCACCCTCATCCCCATTTTGAGGGGAAAGAATCCTTCAGGGCTCAGGACAATCTCCTCCCTTGATGGTAAAAGGTTTTCTTCGGTGCTCTGGTCAGTTAACCCATTAGACTTATCGAAATAGGCATCCCAGTCCGTGAACAAACCAGAAGCTGGGCGCTCTCGGTCATCAGGGCTTTCCTCTCTCTCTTCCAATTGAATCAACTCCATGGGAATTTCGTCAAGAAAACGGGAGGACAGATTGGCCCGTCCCACACCAAACGTGTAGCGTCTCTCTGCCCGTGAGAGAAAGAGCCTCTCCTTTGCACGGGTCATCCCCACATAGAAGAGCCTCCTCTCTTCTTCAAGATCCGCGATCTCATCCCCCCTCCGGTGGTGAGGAAGAATTCCTTCTTCCATCCCGACGATGAAGACCAAAGGATACTCCAAACCTTTGGCACAATGGAGTGTCATCAAGGAGACTCGATTTCCCTTATCCTCATAAAGGTCGACATCGGATACCAGAGAAACCTTCTCCAAGAAGGTTTCCAGCGAAACCGCCTCTCCTCCCCGCTCCAATTCCATCATGACGTTGACCAGTTCATCGATGTTCTCCATCCTCGAAATGGCTTCGTCCGTCCCTTCCTCTTTCAATTTCTGGAGGTATTCTGATTCTCTCAGAAGGGCCATGGTCAGTTGGCTGAGGGAGAGACGTCTCGCCTCTTCTCGGAACTCCTCGATCAGTCGGATGAACTCCTCTACCTTCCCTTTCGTGGCAACACTTAGCCAGTCTTCTTTCATAGACTGCTTCATCCCTTCGTAAAGGGGAAGGCCCTTCTCTCTTGAGAAGGTCTCTATCTTTTCGATCGTCTTCTCCCCGATTCCCCTTGGGGGAACATTGATGATCCTCTTCAGGCTGAGACCGTCCGGAGGATTGGCGATCAGTTTCAGATAGGCAAGGATATCCTTGATCTCTTTCCGCTCATAGAACTTCAAACCACCCACAATCGTATAAGGGATCTGTTGTTTGACCAGTTCATCCTCGATGGCACGGGACTGGGCATTGATCCGGTAGAAGACGGCAATTTCGCGGTAGGGTCTGACCGATTCGGAAGAAGGATGCGTCAACTCCCTGATCTTCCGGATGACGAAACGGGCCTCATCGGTTTCATCCTCTCCCACATAGTGCGTTAGGATTTCTCCCTCAGGGTTCTCTGTCCAGAGGACCTTCTTCTTTCTCGAACGATTGTTGCCGACCATAAGGTTGGCCGCCTGGAGGATATTCTGAGTGGACCGATAGTTCTGCTCCAGGGTGATGGTTCTCGCTTCGGGAAAATCTTTCCCAAAATTGAGAATATTTCCTACCTGGGCTCCTCTCCAGCGATAGATGGACTGGTCATCATCTCCGACCACGCAGATGTTCCGATGTCCGTCGACGATCTGCCGGATGAGGTGATACTGGATCAGGTTCGTATCCTGAAACTCATCGACCATGACGTAACGGCAAAGCTCCTGGTAGGATTTCAAGATCTCCGGATAACGTCTGAAAAGAATGGCAACAAAAGTGAGGAGATCTCCAAAATCGAGGGCATTGTTCCGCTGCAGATCTTCCTGATATCGCTGGTAAACCAGGGCCAGTCTTTTTTGAAAAATATTGAATTGAGAAGGATGGTATTGATCCGGTGTGATGCCTTCGTTCTTCAGTTGATCGATGGAGGATTGGATCGCTCTGGGGTTGAACATCCGGAAGTCGACGTCCAATTCCTTCATCACAGTCTTGAGGTGGCGTTCCTGATCCTGCTCATCGTAAATGACAAAATTTCTCTGAAAGCCCAAGGACTCGATATGGCGCCTCAGGATGCGGGCGCAGGCTGAATGGAAGGTGGAAACCCAGGTCCCTTTGGCCGACTTTCCAAGAAGACGCTCCACTCTCTCTTTCATTTCATCGGCCGCCTTGTTGGTGAAAGTGACGGCAAGGATATTCCAGGGGGCAATCCCTTTTTCTTGAATGAGGTAGGCGATTCGGTAGGTCAGAACCCTGGTCTTCCCGCTTCCAGCCCCTGCAAAAACCAGGAGGGGTCCTTCGGTCTCAAGAACGGCCTTCTGTTGAACAGGATTGAGATCATCGAGCAAAGACATCGGAATTTCGTAAATCCGAAATTCGAATATCGAAATCCGAAACAATTTCCAAATTCAAAATCCAAAATCCCCCTCACCTCCATCCTCTCCCCAGTGGGGAGAGGGAAAGGGTGAGGGGTAGTTTCGGACATTCGGATTTTGGTCATTCGGATTTGTTTCGTATTTCGAATTTCGTGCTTCGAATTTCATCTGAGAATAAACTACGGGCTTTCTTGATTAATACTTACCATTTTGCAGAGGAATGATGCAAGAATCTATTCGACGGTGACGCTCTTGGCCAGATTCCTGGGCTGGTCCACATCGGTCCCTTTAAAATCCGCCATATAGTAGGCCAAGAGTTGAAGAGGAATGGTAAGGAGGATAGGGGTCAAGGAAGGATGGGTTTCCGGAATGAAGATGACATCGTCCACCTTTTTCACGATCTCTCGATCTGACTGAGAGGCAAGGGCGATTACCTTTCCCTCCCTCGCCTTCACCTCTTCGATATTAGAGAGCACCTTGTCATAGACGTCGTTCTTGGTGGCAAGGGTGACAACCGGCATTTCCCGGTCGATGAGAGCAATCGGCCCATGTTTCATCTCGCCGGCTGGATAGCCCTCGGCATGAACGTATGAAATTTCCTTCAACTTCAACGCACCTTCTAAGGCAATCGGATAGTTAATCCCCCTTCCCAGATAGAGGAAGTCCCTTGCATAGAGGTATTTCTTGGCGATTTGAGCCACTTGGTCCGAGGACTTGAGCATCTCTTCCATCAGGTGGGGAATCTTGACTACCTCCTCCGTCAAGGACTTTGTCTCTTTGGCTGAGAGGCGGCCCAATTCTCTTCCGATCCGGATGGAAAGAAGAAAGAGGATGATGAGTTGGGTGATAAAGGTCTTGGTGGAAGCTACACCGATCTCAGGTCCTGCATGGGTGTAAATCACATAATCCGAATCCCTTGCCAGACTCGATTCCATCACATTGCAGATGGCTAAAGTGCTTGCTCCTTTTCGCTTCCCCTCTCTTAATGCGGCCAGGGTGTCGGCTGTTTCTCCAGATTGGGAAATCGCGATGAGCAGGTCGTCCTTTCTGACAATTGGGTTTCGATATCGAAATTCCGAGCCAATGTCCGCCTCTACTGGAACCCGACAGAACCCTTCGATAAGAAACTTTCCCACCAGGGCAGCGTGGTAGGAGGTGCCGCAGGCGATCAGGCAGATCCGTTGAATCTCTTTCAAGACCGATGGGTCGAGATGAATCTCTTCGAGGATCCCATCGCCATGCTCCTTTGACAGCCGGCCCCGAATCGTGTCGGTCACAGCCCTCGGCTGCTCGAAGATCTCCTTCAGCATAAAATGTTTGTAGCCGCCCTTTTCGGCCATGAGGGGATTCCAGTCCACCCGTTTCGGTTCCTTGAAAAGCTCATTCCCTTTGCTTCCGTAGACCTTCACCCCTTTGGAAGAAAGGAGAGCGACTTCCCCATCCTCCATAAAAATGAAGTTTCTTGTATAAGAGAGAATCGGCGGAACATCAGAAGCAATGAAATATTCATTTTCGCCCAGGCCAATGACAAGGGGGGCCTCATTTCTTGCGCCGATCAAACACGTCTCATCCCCCTCGTAGAGGATTCCCAAGGCATAAGACCCTTTGATCTTATCCATGGTGATTCTTACGGCATCCAGAAAGGAATGGCCCTCCTGGATGAATTCATCGACGAGGTGCGCGACAATTTCTGTATCCGTCTCAGAACTGAACACATGGCCTTTCTTTTTTAGAAATTCTTTGAGGGGGAGATAATTTTCAATGATGCCATTGTGGACAACCGTCACTTTCCCTGCCTTATGGGGGTGGGCGTTTTCGTCCGAGGGCCTTCCATGGGTCGCCCAGCGAGTGTGGCCGATCCCTACCTTTCCATCAAAGGCCTCCTTTTCAATGAGTTCCTCGAGCTTTGCTAATTTCCCTACCTTCCGACGGATCTCGATCTTGCCCTTATGAAAGACGGCAATACCCGCAGAGTCATATCCTCGGTATTCGAGCCGCTTCAGCCCTTCCATCAGAATCTTAGCTGTTTCTCTCTGACCGATATATCCGACGATGCCACACATTTTCTAAACCTCATTGGAAATTGTAAATTGCGTTAATCTTTTTTCTTCTTATTCTTCTTCTGGCGAAGGTCCATCTTCTTGCTCCACCCTTTGATATTCTTCTGCCTCACACGGCTGATGGCGAGCGCGCCTTCCGGAACATCCTTCGTGACGGTCGTCCCTGCACCGATCGAGGAACGACTCCCCACCTTGACCGGAGCCACCAGTTCCACGTTCGATCCCACAAAGACCCGGTCTCCGATGATTGTCTGATGCTTCTCGAATCCATCATAGTTGCAGACAATGGTGCCAGCTCCGACATTGACCTCTTCTCCCACGAGAGAATCTCCGATATAGGTCAGGTGATTGGCCTTGGTCCCTTTGCCGATCACGGACTTCTTGACTTCGACGAAGTTCCCAATCTTTGCTTTGGTCTTGATTTCCGTCAAAGGCCTAAGATGAGCAAAGGGCCCAATGGACGCGCCGTCATCAATCTTGCTCTCTGTGATCACAGAGTTTGAGCGTACCAAAACTTCGTTCCCGATGAGGGAGTCAACAATCCTCGCATTCGATTCGATGACGCATCGTTCTCCAATCTTCGTCTTTCCCTGAAGCACACAATTCGGATGGACAATGGTGTCTTTTCCAATTTCAACCGTTTTATCCGCATAGGCAGTTTTTGGATCGATGATCGTCACCCCAGACAGCATCAGATCCATCACCTTCTCCTGCCTGAGCACTTCATTCGCAACGGCAAGATCGGCACGCGTATTGATTCCCATCACTTCCGTTGGATCAGCCACCATATGGGCCGAACACCTCACTCCTCTCTTTCTTCCGATTTCAACGAGGTCGGTCAGATAGTATTCTCCCTGGGCGTTCTCCTGCCCAATCTCCTTCAGACCGTCAATTAAAAAGGGTGCCTTTATGCAGAAGATTCCTGTGTTGATCTCCCGGATCAACTTTTCATCGTCGGAGCCATCTTTCTCCTCCACGATCCTTTCGAGCCATCCTGTCGGGCCTCGAATGATCCGACCATAGCCAGAGGGATTCTCTACCACGGCAGTCAACACAGAGAGGTTGGATTCATTCCTCCAGAAGGTATCGATAAAAGAGCGAAGGGTCTCCATTTTCACCAGGGGGACATCTCCGCAGAGGATCAAAACCGTACCATTGAAGGACTGGAGAAACGGGAGGGCCTGCAAGACCGCATGGCCTGTGCCCAGTTGTTCTTCCTGAAGGACAAAATGGATTCGTGGGTCTTTAAATTTCTCCTTGATTTTATCGGCCTGATGGCCGACGACAAGGATTGTCTTTTCGACTTTGATGTCTTTGAGGGAAAGTTCAACAGGATAGGAAAGCATGGGAACTCCGAGGAGTGGATGGAGCACCTTCACGAGGTCCGACTTCATCCGAGTCCCTTTCCCAGCGGCCAGAATGATGCTTATAATTTCCTGCACGTTCCCATCCCCTTGGCTGAATTTAATAATTTATACTATGGCTGTTGGGATTAGTCAACCCTGTGGAATATCATTTGCCCTTTTCGAAAAATTTCTGCGATTGGATTTAGAAAATATGTGACAGCAAAACCCATTGAGTCTATTCCACGGGGTCAACCCCATGGAGTATTTGATATTCTCCAAAGCAATTCACATACAAGGCAGAATCCATACGACTAGTTATATGAATGATGCCATAGAAATTACTCCACAGGGTCAACCCGGCTTAAGTAACATCTTGAAAAAAAAGCTAAAAGTTTGTAAAAGGATGACATGCGATTTAACTGCCCCTTCCCAAAATACAAGCCTTTTGAAGTCGTGGGGATGGGGCTTAACTCTGTGGACTTCCTCTGTGTGGTTCCGGAATTTCCTGCGCAAAATTCGAAAATGAGAATCCTCAAGTTTTCCAAACAGGGGGGAGGCCAGGTGGCCACAGCCATGGTGGCCCTGAGCCGCTGGGGTGTGAAAACAAAGTATATCGGGAAGATCGGGGGAGATGAATTGGGACAACTCTCTCTCACCTCCCTTCGAGAGGAAGGAGTGGAAATCTCCTCTGTGACCATCGAACCTAGTGCGACCAACCAATATGCCATGATCCTTGTGGATGGCCCCTCTGGAGAACGAACGATTCTCTGGGATCGGGACGAGCGGTTGATGTATCGCGAGGGGGAGCTCCGGAAAGAAAATGTTTGCTTAGGGAAGATTCTTCATCTGGACGGACACGATATCCGGGCTGCCCTTCAGTGTGCCCAATGGGCGAGAGAAGAGAAGATCCCCACCGTCATCGATCTCGATAAAGTGGAGCCTCTCACTTCCGAGTTGATCAAAGAAATCGATTTCGTCGTCACCTCGGCCACGTTCCCGAGGCTGTTCACTGGAATTTCAGATCGAGAAAAAGCTCTTATGGAGCTTCAGAAACATACTCCTGGATTTCTCTGTGCGACGTTGGGTCATGAAGGTTCGGTGGCGTTCGTTAACGGAGAACTTGTTTACGTAAAAGGATTTGACGTAAGGGCGGTGGACACGACCGGGGCAGGGGATGTTTTTCATGCAGGATTTATTTACGGTCTTCTTGAGAATTGGGAGATAGAGGAGATCTTGAGATTCGCTAATGCTGTGGCCGCCCTCAAATGCCGGGACTTCGGTGGGAGAAAAGGAATCCCTACATTAGAAGAGGTTCAGAAATTCCTAAGACAATTTTGATCTTTACCGACCCATGATGAATCCATTAAGACTGATATCCCTTTATCCCAGAATAAATGAAGTTGAGATAAACAAGAAACTGTAAACGGAAATCTCTGAAAAAGTCACCCTTCCTGTCATTCTGAGCGATAGCCCTGCCTGCCGGCAGGCAGGGAAGAATCTTACTTTCTTCAAGATTCAAGACTCTTCACTTCGTTCAGAGTGACAAATTCTTCGTTTTCCAGAGATCTCAAACAAAAAACTTGACATACCATCTTCGATTTGTTAAATCGGTTTCAGATCGGTGGTATCCAGGTAGAGGGAACCCCGTGATCCCTGCGTCAGTGGGGAGAGTCGGGGACGGACCCGCCGCTGTAATCCCTCCCTTTTCTAAAAGGGAACCCTTTCAGCAAATTGGTAGCCACTGTCTCTCGACAAGCTCAAGACGGGAAGGCTGCTGAAAGGGCGGGAAAGTCAGAAAACCTGATCTGGATATCCTTCACTGAGAGGTCTTCGAGGAAAAGACTGTGAAGGGTTAGAGCGGGTAAAATCCCCAGTCTTCGTGAAGAAGGCTGGGGATTTTTTTTAAGCCCTTCCCCCCCTGCCTACGCCTTCCTGCTGTCTGCTCACCGCAGGCAAGGGCAGGCTTCGGCAGGCAAGTCGCCCAAAACTATTGAAAGGCCCCATATGGGCCGGGGAGGTTACTATGAAAAATTCTTTTGCCATCATCCTTTGTTTGGTCCTGCTCCTCTCGATCCCCTTTGCTCCTGGCGCACAGGAAAAGGAGGTTACGCTCGAGGGGGTAGTTGTTACAGGAACCCGAGATGTTCAGGAAATTCGAAAGATTCCTGCAAATGTCACGGTGATCACACAGGAGGAGATTGAGCGTTCTTACGCCCAGACAACCGTCGACCTGCTGAGAAACCAAGCGGGAGTGGTTGTGAATGACCTCCGGGGAACAGGAAAGAACGTGTTCATGGATATTCGGGGGTTTGGTGAGATAGGTCCTCTCAACATCGTCGTTCTTGTAGACGGGAGAAGAGTGAATGAAATTGACCTTAGCGGAGTGGACTGGTCCCAGATTCCTCTGGAACAGATTGAACGAATCGAGATCCTCCGGGGACCAGGAAGCGTTCTTTATGGAGATAACGCTGCTGCGGGTGTCGTTCACATTATCACCAAACGACCGCAGAAACCCCTTTCTTTTGAGACTGGTATCTCGGGGGGGAGCTATCATTACAATAAAGAGACTGCTTCCGTCAGTGGAAAATGGGGACCTTTTTCAGGTATTCTGAATGCAGGCTACCATGCCACAGATGGATATCGCGATAATGGATTTCTCAGGGCCAAGGATCTCGGTGGCAAATTGGTTTATGATGTGGATGAAGATCTAAGTTTCAACTTCAGTGGAAATTTCCATAACGATGATACGGGATTACCAGGAAACCTCACGAAAGAGCAGATCCACACGCTGGGAAGGCGAGCAACCGATGCTCCCGATGACAGGGCGGAGACGGATGACGGATACGGAGCGCTGGGGCTGAAAGCCAGATTTGGGGAACTGGGGCGAATCGAGGCAGAACTGTCATATCGCCACAGGGAAGTCTCCACTTTTTTCTTCGACGACTCCTCCCGGCTTTCTTTTGACGATCGAAGAAATCTGACAACGTGGGGTTTCACTCCGAGATACTTTCTTGAAAAGCCCGTTGAGGATCACGCCAATAAGCTAACAATGGGATTCGATGTTTATAACTCCGAATCTGCCATCTTTTCCGACTCCGCTTTCTCGGTGCCACAGCAAAACCAATCTGAAGTCACAAAAAAATCCTATGGTATCTACGTATTGGACGAGTTTTCAATTCTGGAGAAGCTTATTCTGTCTTTGGGTTATCGTCATGAATGGGTGACGTTTCACCTGTCCCAGGAGACACCAAGCTTTGACGACAAGGTCGACGATAACAAGGCAGCATGGAATGTTGGTTTGGACTATTTTTGGGGGAAAAAGTCTTCCGCTTTTCTCGGTGTCAAGCGAAGTTTCCGATTCCCCGTTACAGATGAATTGATTGAATTCATTTTCGATCCCATCAACTTCTTTCAAGTGACAGAAGTCCGGGTGAACCCTGCGATTAAGACCCAGACCGGTCTCCATTATGAGGCAGGAATCCGTCACGCCTTTACCGATCAGGTCGAAGGCAATGTAACCTTTTTCCGAATTGACACAGAGGACGAGATTTTCTTCAATCCCGTGACATTTCGCAATGAAAACTACCCCGAGACCCGACGCCAGGGGGTGGAGGCGGGAGCAACATTCAGACCTTTTCAGCGGCTTAGTCTGTGGGGAAACTATAGTTATATTCGACCTCGTCTTCGCAAAGGTCTCTTTTCAGGAAACGGTATTCCTTTTGTCCCGAGTCACAAGGCAGCGACAGGAGCGGATATCCATCTGGGAAGAGGATTTTTATTCAACACGCGATTCAATTACGTCGGCTCCCGTCATTTGATCAGCGACTTTGAAAACAGCACTGACAAGCTGGACAGGTTTTATACTGTTGATGCAAGACTTTCCTATGCTTACAAGGGACTGAAAGCCCTTGTTGGGATCAATAACCTTTTCAACCGAAAGTATTCCGAGTTCGGATCCTTTGTTGGCGGCACTCAATTCTTTTCTCCTTCGCCCGAGCGAAATTGGCTCGCAGGCGTTTCGTATACTTTTTAGGGGATTCCCCTGGAAGAGCAGATATCATTCTGGAACAATACAGGAATGGCTCAAGAACTCAAAAGAAGCTACAAGGGGTTATTTCCGTTTAAGCTGGCCACGACCTCCTACATCTATCCGGATCACCTGATCCCGAATGTTGCAAAACTCGCCCCTTTTTTCGATGAGATCGAGCTGGTCCTCTTTGAAAGCCAAGGGCAGGACAATCTTCCCGATGGCGAACAGATTCAGGGTCTGAGGGACCTCCGTCTTCAGCAAGGGATTAACTTCAATATCCATCTCCCCATTGATCTCTACCTGGGAGATGAGGATGAGAAGGTAAGAATCAGTGGCCTCTCCACGATTAGAAAAATCGTCCAGGCAACCCTCTGTCTCAACCCTTCGGTTTATACCCTTCATTTTGAGCAAAAGCATCAGGTTGGATTGCAAAACTGGCAGAGGCGCCTCATCCAGAGTATGGAAGAGGTTTCGGGATGGGGCATCGATCCCGAGCGAATCTCGATTGAGACCCTGGGATATCCTTTCGAATGGATTGAAGAGATCGTCAGGGATTTCGGTTTCTCCATCTGCCTCGATATCGGTCACATCCTGATCAGCGGGCGGGATCTTGAACTCCATTTTGAAAAATACCTTTTCTGGACTTCGATCATCCATCTCCACGGTTTTAAAGACGGCTTCGACCATCTTGGAATCGACCGGTTAACCGAGCCTGTTCTCAATCTCATTATGGACCGGCTCCGGAATTTTCGGGGGACGGTCTCGATCGAGGTCTTTTCAATGGACGATCTGAAGAGGTCTCTCGTCACCCTGGAGGAGAAATGGAGAAAAAGACAATCCTGATCACCGGAGGATGCCGCAGCGGCAAGAGCCGTTATGCCCTCGATTACGCCAATCGACATTTTTCCAGCAAACTCTTTCTGGCCACCTGTGAGGTCCTCGATGATGAGATGGCGCGGCGCGTGGAGAATCATCGGAAAATGAGAGGACCGGAATGGCGGACCGCCGAGGAGCCTTTGGAGATCGTAGAAAGGATCAGGCAATACGGAGAAAGGGTCGAGGTCATGCTGATAGACTGCGTGACGCTCTGGCTTTCCAATCTTCTAATAAAAGGAGAAACGGATTCAAAGGTGATGGACGAGGTGGACCGGTTCGTGGAGATCCTTGGGCAGAACCGTACTTCTTTCATCATCGTATCGAACGAGGTTGGAATGGGAATCGTCCCGGCCGACCCGTTGAGTCGCCGTTTCAGGGATCTGGCAGGGACGGCCAATCAGAGAATTGCCCATGGGGTCGATACGGTGATCTTCATGGTATCGGGAATACCTCTCTTCTTGAAGGGGAAAGCATGAAGGGATTTCTTCAAGCCATCTCATTTCTTACGATCCTGCCTGTGGGCCAGACTCATGCTCCGGATGGGAAGGATCTGGCCCGCTCCATGGCCTTCTTTCCTTTTACAGGCCTGGTGATCGGTTTGCTCCTGCTGCTGGGCCAGTATCTCTTCTCATTGTTTCTGCCAAAAGCCGTTGTCCTCTGGTTCGTCATCGGCCTTCTTGCATTCTTAACCAGAGGCCTCCACCTCGATGGATTGGCAGATACCATGGATGGTCTGGCCTCCGGTGGGACAAAGGAGAAGATCCTTGAGGTGATGAGGGATAGCCGGATTGGTGCCTTCGGGGTCATAAGCCTCATCCTTCTCCTCGGAGCAAAGTATTTTTGCCTCGATCAAATCCTCGATTCTTCCCTTCCCTGCTCTTTCATCGTGATGTCTGTACTGGGAAGAAACGCGATGGTCCTGGTCTGTTACCGGTCGTCCTATGCCAGACGAGAAGGTTTGGCCAAACCTTTTGTCGAACATCTTCGAATCCATGAGGTCGCCGTCTCCTTCCTCTCGGCTCTTGGAATTGCCTTGCTTCTCATGCGCCTTCAAGGGATAGTCGCCTTCTTTGGGGTCGGTCTCTTCAGCCTTGGCTGCCGGTTCTTTTTCAAAAGAAGATTGGGTGGTATTACAGGTGACATTCTGGGAGCAACAAACGAACTGTCAGAGGTCCTGTGTCTTGTCATTCTGATCGCTTTCGAATCCTTATCTCCGGTAGCGTGAGGGAGGAGGGAATGGAAAAAATCGAACAGACGGTTGCGAGCATTCAGCCTCTCGATGAAAAGGCCATGGAAGAGGCCAGGAGAAGGCAGGAGAGTCTGACCAAGCCGCGTGGTTCCCTGGGGCAACTCGAATCCCTCTCCATTCAGATTGCTGGAATAAGGGGAAATCCGAGACCTCAAATCACGCATAAGATCATCTTTACTTTGGCAGGGGATCATGGCATCGCCCGGGAGGGTGTGAGCGCCTATCCCTCCGAGGTAACGCCACAGATGGTCTATAACTTCCTTCGGGGAGGCGCGGGGATCAATGTGCTTTCCCGTCTTGTGGGAGCACGGGTTGTCGTGGTTGACCTGGGGGTTGCCGTCGATCTGAAGCATCATCCCGATCTGAAGGAGAAGAAGGTGGCGCCGGGGACCCGGAACATGGCCAAAGGTCCTGCCATGAGTCGTGCAGAGGCCATACGGTCGATCGAGACTGGTATCGAACTGGTAGAAGAGGAGTTACCGAGAGGGATGGATATCTTGGGAACCGGTGACATGGGAATCGGTAACACCACGTCCTCCAGTGCCATCACCGCCGTCCTGACTGGAGCTGAGGTCTCCCGGGTCACAGGAAGGGGAACCGGTCTCGACGACGAAGGATGGAGACGAAAGACGGAGGTCATCCAAAGGGCTCTGGAGATTAATCGGCCCGATCCGAAGGACCCGATCGACGTCCTCTCCAAAGTGGGCGGATTGGAGATCGGTGGAATCGTAGGAGTCATCCTGGCCGGAGCCAGATACCGGATTCCTGTTGTGATCGACGGCTTCATCTCGGGTGCAGCGGCACTGATTGCCGCAGGCCTTTCGCCTCAGGTCAAACCCTTTCTCATCGCAGCCCACCAGTCGGTTGAGCTGGGGCATCGAATCCTGCTAGAACACCTCGGCCTCAAGCCTCTCCTCAATCTCGATTTGAGGTTAGGGGAAGGAACGGGCGCGGCCCTGGGAATCTTTCTTGCCGAGGCGAGTGTTAGGATCCTCAATGAAATGGCAACCTTTTCTGAAGCAGGCGTGTCTGAAAAAATATGAGAAGATTACTCTTCACCTTATCCGTCATCTTTTTCCTAATCAACCTCTCTTCGGCGGAGGCAGGAGAAAGAGTTCTGATTGATGAAGCAGGAAGGAGAGTGAAGGTCCCTCTTTCCGCCAAGCGGATCATATCGCTTGCGCCGAGCATAACGGAAATTCTCTTTGCCCTGGGGCTCCGTCAGGAAATCATAGGAGTCACAAATTTCTGTGATTATCCAGAAGAGGTTACGACCAAACCAAGAATCGGTGGCTTTGTGAATCCAGACGTTGAAAAAATTGTCTCCTTGAAACCGGATCTGGTCATTGCGATCGCGGATGGGAATCGTTGGGATACGATCGAGAGGCTGAGCGACCTAGGTTTTCCGATTTATACCGTTGACCCAAAAGGTTTTGATGGCGTGATTCAGACAATCAGAAATATTGGAGAGATCATCGGGAAAGGAGAAGAGGCAAGAGCTCTGGTTCGAAGGATGATGGAAAAGAAGGAGAAGGTGGTCACCCTAACCCGATCTCTTCGAAGACCGGCTGTCTTCTTCCAGGTGGGCGATGCGCCCGTGATTACCGTTGGCAAAGGGACGCTGGCCAACGATCTCATCCGCCTGGCAGGAGGGAGGAGCATATCGGAGAATGAACCGTTGAGCTATCCTCCCTATGGCATCGAGACCATCCTATCAAAGGCTCCGGAGATCATCATCTTCAGCTCCATGGACAACAGGAAGAATTATTCCGATCTCATCAGGAGGTGGCAGACCTGGAAGAGCATCCCTGCCGTGAAATCGAATTCGATTTATGTAATTGATTCAAATCTGGTCGATCGCCCTGCTCCCAGGGTCGTTAAGGGCCTGGAAGCCCTGGCGCGGATGATCCACCCGGAGGTGTTTTTTGAGAGGGGCCATTCTAAGGGAGGAAACCAAAAGGGGGTCTCCGAAAAATCTCTTGATAACATGCGCAGTCTCTAATCCTTCAAAATGCACACGTCTTGAAACTTGTTCTTGACACATAGGGGAGGTTGTAATATAAATTTCTTAATTAAAAAAGATGCCGGGTTAGCTCAGTCGGTAGAGCAGAGGACTGAAAATCCTCGTGTCCCTG
>CAYMJV010000019.1:0-40259 GCA_964390545.1 uncultured Syntrophaceae bacterium | reverse complement strand
TGGCCCTTGATGGAAAGAGTGTGGACGCAATGGTTGTTGGGGGGATAGGAGCAGGTGCTATAAACAAGTTCAATGCCATGGGAATAAAAGTATATGCAGCAGCCGCTCCTACCGTTAAAGAGAATCTTGAGCTATTAGGTCAAAGTAAGCTCGAACAACTTTCTCTCAACAATGCCTGTCGAGCTCATCAGGGGGAATGCGGACATTGATTGAGGGGTGGTCTCTTCTATGAAAAAAGGAGAACCTGACAGATTCTTCAATGTCATTCTCAACAGTATTGCCGATGGTGTTTTCACTACGGATAATGAGGGAAAAATAACATTCATTAACAAAGCAGGTGAGCAGATTACGGGATTCTCCAGCAAAGAGGCCATCGGCCATTTTTGCTTCGATATTTTCAGGGCCGATATCTGCCAGTCTAAATGCGCCCTCAAAGAGACCCTCAAGACAAAGAAGGAAATCATCAATCTCCCTGCCACCATTTTGAGGAAAGGGGGACAGAAGGTCCCTATCAGTATTAGCACGGCGGTATTGAAAAATGAAAAGGGACAAATCATCGGCGGAGTTGAAACCTTCAGAGACCTCTCCACGATCGAAGAACTTAAGAAGGAACTGTCGCAAAAATATACCCTCGGGGACATCATTAGCAAGAATCATAAAATCCATGAGATCTTCAACATCCTCCCCGATATCGCAGAGAGCGATAGCACGGTTCTGGTCCAAGGGGCCAGTGGTACGGGCAAGGAACTTTTTGCAAAGGCCATCCATAACCTAAGCCACAGGAAAACAAAACCTTTTGTCAAAGTGAACTGTGGCGCTCTCCCGGATACATTGCTCGAATCGGAGTTGTTCGGATATATCAAAGGAGCTTTCACGGATGCCAAGAAGGACAAGCCAGGAAGATTTGCTTTGGCGAATGAAGGGACGATCTTCCTTGATGAGGTGGGCGATATGTCCCCTTCCCTCCAGGTGAAGTTGCTCAGGGTTCTACAGGAGAAGGAGTTTGAACCGTTGGGTTCGACCAGTCCCAGAAAGACGGATGTCCGGATCATCGCAGCGACGAACAAGGACCTTTCCAAACTGGTTAACGAAAGCAAGTTCCGCGATGACCTCTTTTATCGGCTGAATGTGGTAAAGATTGAGCTCCCACTTCTAAGAGAAAGAAGGGAGGATATCCCATTGCTTATTGATGCATTTGTTCAAAAGTTCAATGCAAAAATGGGAAAACAGGTCACAGGTGTATCCGATGAGGTCATGAGGACGTTAATGAGATACGATTATCCTGGGAATGTCAGAGAACTCGAAAATATCATTGAACATGCCTTTGTCCTCTGTAAAGGAGATCGAATCGATTTGGGTTGCCTTCCTAAGGAATTCGCCGAAGATCAAGGGGAGATCACCGCATTTGCACCTTCTAAAGAAGAAACTCCCTTTCAGAAAGCAGAATCAGAAATCATCGAGAGGACATTGAAGAAATATGATGGAAATCGCATCAAAACAGCCCAAGAGTTGGGTCTTGATCGCACAACCCTCTGGAGAAAGATGAAAAAATATGCTCTCAAATAATGGATTTAGTTTCAATTGTTCAACTGTTGCGCGAGAAAATTTCACTTCTGCAACGCTTCTAAGCTTTCCTCCACCACCACTTCTTCCACCCAAAATATCATAACTCTCTGACATTTCATATCTTTTGCTCTTACTCTCCGTCTGGCATCTTTCTTGCTCTAATAAGTCACAGACATGAAAATTGCAATTCCCCTATTTGGAAATCGAATTTCGCCTCGGTTCGAGTTCTCTCCGGAGATTTGGATCATCGAATTAAATGACGGAGAGGTGCAAAGCGAGGAGAGGTTTCCTACCAACAACCTCAATCTTCCGCAGCGACTGGACCAACTTGCTTCGAACGGAGTCAACAAGATCATTTGCGGCGGGATCGACGGTCTTTCCTTAAACCTACTGGGAAGCAGGGGAATTGATGTCATCCACAATGTCGTCGGTGAGGCCCAAGAGGGCTTCAATCTCTTCTTACGGGGATTGCTCCGACCCGGCTTCTGCTCTGATAGGAAGGGGCGGAGAGGTTTTTGCGCTCAGAAAAGGGGGGTTAAATAGAATTTCAGATTTGAGATTTCAGATTTCAGATTGAAAGAATACGCAGGAAATTCCAGATTTCAAAAACCAAATTCGAGATAACTAATAAAGATGGAGGACTCAGATGGCTGAAGAAAAATGCGAAAAAGATGCAACCTGTGACACCTGTAATCAATCCAGTTCCTGTGACCAGCAGGAAAAAGAGGCTCATGCTCAAGAGAGATTGAAATCGAAACTTTCCCACATCAAACATCGAATCATGGTGATGAGCGGAAAGGGCGGCGTCGGGAAAAGTACCGTATCGACAAATTTGGCTGTTGCACTATCTCTGGATAGGTTTAACGTCGGGCTGCTCGATGCGGACATTCATGGCCCTAACATACCCAAGATGCTTGGAATCGAATCGAAGCATGTGATCGGATCCGGGATGGGAATGGTGCCTGTTGAGGTTTTTCCCAATCTGAAGGTTATTTCCATGGCTTTCTTCATCGGAGATCCGGATAACCCGGTGGTCTGGAGAGGTCCACTCAAACACAATGCCATCAGTCAATTCCTTGGCGAGGTGGAGTGGGGAAACCTTGATTTCCTTGTCGTGGATCTTCCTCCCGGGACGGGAGACGAACCCCTGAGCGTGGCTCATTTGATTAAAAATGTTGACGGAGCTGTTATTGTAACAACCCCTCAGGATGTTGCCCTTCTTGATTCTCGAAAGGCGGTTACCTTCAGCAGGATGCTCAGCATTCCAGTGATTGGGATTGTTGAAAATATGAGTGGGTTGATTTGTCCACACTGTCACAAGGAAATTGCCCTCTTTAAGAAAGGTGGTGGTGAAAAAGCAGCCCGGGATATGAAGGTTCCGTTCTTGGGAAGAATTCCTATTGATCCAGAGGTGGTCACTGATTGTGATAGAGGAATGCCCTTTGTGATGGCCCATCCGGATTCGGAGGCAGCCAAGGCTTTCAAGGAGATAGCCGATACCTGTAAGGAATACGTGGGCTTTAAAGAGATAGAGAAGAAATTAGAGATGGAGAAATTTCCATATCATTTCAACCAGCAGGAGGTGAAAAAATGAAGAAAATCGCACTAGCCAGTGACGACGATTCCGGTCTCCAAGGCTCCCTCAGCGCCCATTTTGGGAGATGTCCTTTTTACACCTTTGTCAATGTGGAAGGAGATCAAATATTGGGATCTGAGGTGGTCAAGAATCCTTACTTTCCAAACCATCAACCGGGAGTCATTCCTCAGTTTATCCATTCACAAAAGGCGAATGTCATGATTGCTGGTGGAATGGGACCGAGGGCCATCGACTTCTTCACCCAATTCGGGATTGATGTAGCCACAGGAGTCCAAGGAAAGGTGAGGGAAGTAGTAGAAGCCTATCTCAGAGGTGAAATTCAGGGAGTTGTTGCTTGTGAGCATCACGGGCAGGATCATGATCATGAATGTGGAGGGGAAGGCAGATGAAAATTGCGATCAGTTCAACAGGGAAGGATCTCGATTGTCAAATCGATCCAAGATTTGGAAGATGCCAGTATTTCATTTTTCTTGATCCTGAAACGATGGAATTTGAGGCAGCAGAGAATCAAGGGTTAACGGCAATGGGCGGCGCTGGGGTTCAGGCAGCACAACTTGTTGTCCAAAAAGGGGTGAATGCTCTGATCACTGGAAATCTTGGACCCAACGCAGCCTCCGCCCTCTCGGCATCGGGAATCAAAGTCTACTTAGTTCCCAGTGGGACAATAAAGGAAGTTACCGAAGCCTATAAATCCGGGACCCTAAAGGAAGTGAGTGGATCTACGGTCCCCCCACACTTTGGCATGGGAGGAGGTCGTGGCATGGGTGGACGAAGGAGCTTTTAATAACCTTAACGCATCTCATAATGCACGATGCATTATGAGACAACAATCCCATGAAAGTTAAAGAAGGAGATATATTTAAAAGCTTTATAAATGATGAGGAGTACATCATTAAAAAAATCCTCAAAAGCTTTGTCATGCTTGAATCGCAAAATGGAAAGAAACAAATTTTGACGGATGTCGACAATCTAAAAATAAAATCATTTTACATGAAAAAGGAGGAATGACTATGCCTTACGGAATGGGACCTGCAGGATGGGGAAACCGCCCTTATGGGTACGGTCGAGGCTGGTGTTGGCATCCCGGGTGGTACGGAGCACCCGTTCCACCATGGGGACCTCCAACAAAGGAAGAAGAGATTCGGTTTCTCGAGGAGCAAGCCAATTCCCTTCGGGAAGGGTTGAGTCAAATTGAGAAGAGGCTCGAAGAGGTAAAAAAGCAGGGGTCTTAAATCACCCCTCACGACTGATGACTTACTTCTTACGCACTAAAGAAAGGAGGTGTTCTTATGCCAGGATTTGATGGAACAGGACCACGAAGCATGGGTCCGATGACTGGTGGAGGCAGAGGTTTCTGCGCGATGCCATACAAAGGCTATAGCCGTTATGGATATGGCTTCCAAACACCCTATAATCCACCTACCGGGACACCCTCATCTTATGGGCCCGTCTTCGGGGCAGGCCGGGGTGGCCTCCCATGGGGCGGAGGTCGTGGCAGAGTATTCGGTGGCGGGCGAGGGTTCCGTCGTTGGTAGTTGTAACAAAAAGTTGTTGCATGGGGGCCTCCGATGGGAACCCTCCCGCCCCTATGCCTTTATTCCCTGTAGCCGCACCCATTAAAAGGCTTTAGCCTGCGTGAAATAATCTTGCTATTTTTTATCGCAAACTAAAGTTTGCGGCTACATTCATGCCGGTCGAGACAGGAGGTTAAATATGCCAAGAGGTGATGGAAAAGGTCCACCGGGTGGAAGTGGTCCGGGGACGGCTAGAGGCGCCGGAATGGGTGGGTCAGGACGGAGAAGAATGGGTGGCTCCGGAGCGGGAGCAGGTCCTGGCGGAGAATGCATGTGTCCAAAATGCAAAACGACTGTTGCTCATGAAGCAGGAACGCCATGCTACTTTGTGAAATGCCCCAAATGCGGTTCACCGATGGTAAGAAAATGAATTAGCTTTCGGATGAAAGGAGGTTCCAATGAGTGAGGTGGACAAGAAGAGTGTCGACAGGGCTACGCAAAAAATGATCGAAAAGGCGGCAGCAGACGGCTGTGAGACAATCTTCGATAGGGCAGAGGCAATGAAGCCCTGCCCCATTGGGGCAGAGGGGAGTTGTTGTAAGAATTGCGGAATGGGGCCCTGTCGGGTTCCTGCTCCGAAGAAGAAAGAAGGAGCAGTTGAAAAGACCAAACGGCGGGGTCTCTGCGGAGCTACGGCGGAGACCATTGCCGCCCGTAATTTTGCGCGGATGGTGGCTGCAGGAGCCGCTGCCCATTCGGACCATGCCCGGGGGGTAGCAGAACTCTTTCTGGCTGTGGCTAAAGGCGAAGTTCCTGATTACCAAATAAAGGATGAGCAAAAGCTTTACCAGCTGGCGATGGACTTTGGGGTTGACATCGGAGACCGATCCGTCCGGGATATCGCGATTGATGTGGGCGAAAAAGCTCTTGCCGAGTTTGGGCGCCAAGAGGGGGAGGTTCTATTCCTCAAAAGGGCACCTCTGAAGCGACAACAACTTTGGCGAGAAACAGGGACTGCTCCACGAGGCATTGACCGTGAGATCGTTGAGATTATGCACCGAACGCATATCGGTGTGGATCAGGACTACCAGAATATTCTCAGAGCCTCTGCGCGTTGCGCCTTATCGGATGGCTGGGGTGGCTCGATGATCTCGACCGAGCTTCAGGATGTCATGTTCGGGAACCCCGTTCCCATAGCCGGCCAGATTAACCTCGGAGTGCTAAAAGAAGACCATGTCAATGTGATCACCCATGGTCATGAGCCGCTCCTTCCTGAAATGCTTGTCGTGGCCTCTCAGGACCCTGAAATCCTGGACCTTGCTAAATCGAAAGGCGCCAAGGGGATTAACCTTGCCGGCATGTGCTGTTCTGCCAATGAAATTCTAATGAGGCATGGAATTCCCTGTGCGGGGAATTTCCTCCAGCAGGAGCTTGCCATTATCACGGGGGCCGTTGAAGCGATGGTTGTCGATGTTCAGTGCGAAATGCAGTCCATCTCCGATGTGGCCAAATGCTACCACACCAAACTCATCACCACGGACCGGAGGGCAAAGATAGAAGGAGCGATGCATATCCAGTTCGATGAACATGAGGCTCTCAACATAGCCAAAAGAATTCTCAGGGAAGCCATCGAAAATTTTCCTAACCGAAAATCATCCATTCTCATCCCTCCTGAAAGTATGGATACGGTCGTTGGTTTCAGTCACGAAACGATCAACTACCTCATGGGGGGTCTCTATAGGGCATCCTACAAGCCTCTAAACGATAATATTATTAACGGCCGGATTCGTGGCATTGCGGGTGTGGTGGGCTGCAACAACGCGCGCGTCACACACGACGATCCCCATCTGAAGATGATCCTGGAGTTGATTGGGAATGACGTCATCGTTTTGACCACAGGGTGCAGCGCCATGGCCGCAGGAAAGTATGGACTCCTCACTCCAGAAGCAGCTCACAAATATGCGGGCAAAGGATTAGCCTCTGTGTGCGAAACCGTGGGCCTTCCTCCCGTCCTCCATATGGGGTCCTGTGTCGACAATAGCCGAATTCTGATGGCAGCAACCGCCGTAGTGAAAGACGGAGGGCTGGGTGACGATATCAGTGATCTTCCTGCTGCTGGTGCGGCACCTGAGTGGATGAGCGAAAAGGCCATCTCCATCGGCCAATATTTTGTCGCCTCAGGTGTCTTTACCGTGTTTGGCGTGACCTGGCCAACTTTGGGGAGTGAAGAAGTGACCAAAATGCTCTTTGAAGGATTTGACGGGATCTTCAAGGGGAAATGGGCTTTTGAACCCGATCCTGTGAAAGCAGCCAGAATGATGATTGAACATATCGATAAAAAGCGCAAGGCATTGGGCATTGATAAGGCAAGAGAACGAATCCTCTTCGACATGGCGAAACGCCGAGAACTGGAGGCTGCATAATTAGACAAGCCCGTAATCCGAGACCCATGATCCGTGATAAAGGACAGGACATGGCGGAACTGCTTTGAGGAATGAGGGAATCCGTGAATAAACTGTTGACCGGTCAGAAAGGGCAGGCCGAAAGTAACCTTCACAGCAATTGTTTTGCCTGTGGTTCAAATAACGGAATGGGCTTGGGACTCAAGTTTTACAGACAAGAGGACGGCTCAGTTTTTGGAGACTTTTTTGCTGATCCCAAGTTTGAAGGCTATTCGGGAATCATTCATGGAGGGATTATCGCTACTCTGCTGGATTCTGCGATGACCGACTGTCTCTTAATGAAAGATATCCCTGCCCTCACGGGAAGGTTGTCGATCAAGTATTCTACCCCCATTCGAACAGGAACAGTTGTGAAGTTAGAAGCGAAAATGGTCAACACATATCGTAAAATTTTTATTTTAGAAGGAAAAGCTTTGGTGAATGGGAAAAAGGCGGCAAGTGCAGTAGCCAAATGTGTAAGACTGAGATGAACGGTTAACGGAGGAATGACGTCGTTTTCAGCTAAGAACCCTCCTTTAGAAAACAAATTGATCGGCAATATTCTAAGGGAACATCCCCACATGTCCAAGATCATGCAAAGATATTTCGGTGAGGATTGTCTAAAAAGGCCAGGTTTTGAGATCCAGACACTCGAAACGGCCTGCATTTTATCATGTATTGATAAGAGTCGGCTGATTCAAGAGCTTCAGAAGACCGAAATTAATAGGCATGAATAAGAAGCTGAACGAACTGGTGATTCTGGTCAGAGGCGCTGGTGAGATGGCAACAGGGGTTGCCCATCGACTAGCTTCTTGCCACTTTAAAGTCTGCCTGACCGAGACTTCAGAACCTCAAGCGGTAAGAAGAGAAGTAACCTTTTCGGAAGCGGTTTCTGATCGGGGAAAAGAGGTTGAGGGAATGGTGGCCAAGTTGGTCGAGACGCCAGAGCAAATCTCAGAAACATGGAAAGAACGAAAGATTCCTATTCTCATAGACCCAGAGGCAAAGGTGAAAGATTTTTTAAAGCCCGATGTCCTCATTGATGGAATATTGGCCAAGAAGAATCTGGGAACAAAGATGACGGATGCGCTTCTTGTCATCGGTCTTGGACCCGGATTTCTTGCCGGGGAGGATGTCCATATCGTGATTGAAACAAATCGGGGACACAATCTGGGGAGAATTATAAAGGAAGGAAAAGCGGAGCCCAATACAGGTATTCCCGGTTCTATCTCAGGGTATACGGAGGAAAGAGTCTTTCGCGCCCCGGCAGGCGGGATATTCAAAACACTGAAAAGAATTGGTGATGGGGTAAGTGCTAATGAAAAAGTTGGAATCATAGGGAATGCCGAAGTTCGATCCAGGATTTCAGGGGTCATCCGTGGTCTGCTGCGGGACGGAACGAAAGTCTGGAAGGGCATGAAACTGGGCGATGTTGACCCGCGGGGAAATAAAACCAATTGCTACACGATTTCCGACAAGGCCAGGACCATCTCTGGCGGAGTCCTTCAGGCCATACTGGAACATTTCAATGGCTAAGTCTTCGGTCAAATCAAAATACATCTTTGGCCCAGTCCCTTCGAGGAGATTGGGAAGATCTCTGGGAGTGGATCTCGTTCCCTATAAGACGTGCACCTTCGACTGTATCTATTGCGATTTGGGAAGGACTAGTCACAAAACTGTCTCCAGACAATTGCATGTCTCTCCTGAAGAGATGGGGAGGGAGTTGGAGCTTTCTCTATCCATCCTGGAAAAAAAACCAGATTACATTACCCTTTCAGGGTCGGGGGAACCCACATTGAACCAAAATATCGGAGAAATCATCCACACCATCAAGGATTTGACTTCGATCCCTGTGGCGGTTCTAACGAATGGCTCCCTTCTCTCTATTGAAGAGGTCAGGAATGAATTGCTGGAGGCAGATTTGGTTTTACCTTCGCTCGACGCAGTCACCCCCTTCATCTTTGAGGCCATTAATAGACCTCATCCTTCGTTAAGAGTTGGAGATATTATTTCAGGACTTGTTCAACTCCGAAAAAAGTTTCGACAACAGATCTGGTTGGAAATCCTTTTCTGTCGGGGGATAAATGACGATAAAGAGGAGATTGGTAAACTCAAAGAAGCTGTCGAAAGAATACAGCCCGATAGGGTCCAATTGAATACTGCGGCAAGACCACCAGCTGAAGACTTTGCCTTTCCCTTAACCTTGACTCAGCTCGAAGAAATAAGAAACAAATTCGGAGATAAGGCAGAGGTCGTCTCTGACTTCGATGCCCCCATGGGGGATCGTTTTGATTCGGATAAAAATGGTGAAATCGTCAATCTGATTAGGCGTAGGCCCTGCACGGCGGAGGATATTTCCAAGGCCCTAGGGTTCCACATCGATGAGGTAGTGAAGTACTTAAAGCATCTTCAAGTCATAGGTGCAATTCGATACAAGATGCATGAGGATCGTTGCTACTACGAGCACTACGAGCATGCCCTTACGCGTTAGATTTTTATGAATAGAGTTATTGATGATTGCAGCAAATCGCAAATCACTTGATGAAATCCTGCAGATGATCAAGCCTTATAAAAAGGTCCTCCTTCTTGGCTGTAACGAATGTGTAACCGTTTGTGCCGTTGGCGGAGAGAGAGAAGTTGGAGCACTTGCGTCGGAGTTGAGGCTCTTCCGTGCAAAGAATGGAGAGCAGATTGAGGTTCGGGAGCATACCCTTGAGCGTCAGTGTGACCCTGAATACATCGATCAGGTCCGTCCCTTTGTTGGAGACTACGAAGCAATCCTGTCAATGGCCTGTGGGGCAGGAGTCCAGTATCTAGCCGAGAAATTTAGGACAAAGCCAGTGCTGCCGGCCGTCAATACAACTTTTTTGGGAGTTACCCTTGAGCAAGGAGTTTGGGCTGAGCGGTGTCAGGGTTGCGGAACCTGCATCCTTGATCAGACCGGAGGAATCTGTCCGATTGCGAGGTGTGCCAAGAGTTTACTCAATGGTCCCTGTGGGGGGTCGACGAATGGAAAATGTGAGGTGGACAGAGAAACCGACTGTGCTTGGCAGCTTATCATAGATCGGCTCAAGGAGCTCGGACAGTTGGATCGATATGAGGAAATCATCCCGATCAAGGATTGGACTACTGCAAGAGACGGAGGACCCAGAAAGAGGATCAGGGAGGACTTGAGGCTGTGAAAAGGTCAGCAGACAGACTTACCGCAAAACCTTTACCTAACAGCCATTATGGGTTGCTTCCCCTGGTGACAGGTGTTCTATTAACTTTAATGCTTTGAGGGAAATGGTGACAAAAGCAACTGAGAATCATAACCAATTCCATAGTGATGATATCGATCTGGTTCGAAGGGTCATGGAGGACATGTTTATCCTTCTTTCCCTTGATGAGCAAGCCTGTGACAGGATCGGATTCACCAAAATAAGCCCTGTGATTCGTAAAACGTCGGCTTGGTATCTCTGGACAAAGGATCGGAAGGGAGCTTATTGTTTACAGCTCGCCGGCACCAAACCCGCAGACGCAAAATCGGACGGAATACGTTCTTTTCGAAACAAAAAAGTCGTTTGGTTTGTATCTGATTTTACGTTACGATATTATCCCTCCCCCGAAGAACCTATATTTGAAGAGTATGCCTTTGTCGAAAGGCAAGTGCGTACCAGCCCTTGTTTTGATCACACTGGAGCCCCTTTTTCCGACAAGCAAGACTCAATCCACAAGGCCCTTTTCGTTATCGGGACTCTTCATTTGGCTTTTGATAGAGAGTTGAACTTTGCAAGACTCGGAATCTCTTCACAGGATCGCTGGACCGAAATCCTTAAGGGTGGGACTGTCATTGAAACCGACCACAGACGAACGATAGAAGTAGTTCCTGAGGGATCGGTGATCAGGAATGTTCCTGGGTGGGAGCTGAGTTGGTGCTTTTTTGATAAGCTGCTGCTAAGTTTCTGCTATGTCCATAAGTCCTCGCCGATTGCTTTGAGGTTATCTAAATCTCCAGGGGTTGCCTATTATATTGATACACATGGTGTAGCGATTGAAGTCCAGGACGCTGCCATCCATGAGTGGACCCTCGGGACAGGAGTTTTGCTGCAATCAGGGCAAAAACTTTCAACCTCATTGACTCCCTTGAGGAAGATTTTCTTAGCATCTCTCCAGTATTCCCCAGAGGATGACGAATCCCTGGTGGACTATCTTGAAGGTCCCCCCGAATCAGAACGCCCCTGGATTGATCCAGCTTGGTGGAGCGCTTCTTCATGGTCTTTTTCCTCTCATCTGGAGATGATGCATTAGTTGCTGGAGGCCACTGACCGGTTCTATGGAAGAAAAAGATAACGAGAGAATCGGAGTTGATATTCCATGATCATTTCAATAGCAAGCGGTAAAGGAGGGACCGGAAAGACCACCATCGCCGTTAATTTAGCCCTTTCGCTCCCCAAAGGGACTGTCCAATTAATTGACTGCGATGTGGAGGAACCTAATTCCCACCTGTTTCTATCCCCCACCATACACCTGGTTACCTCTATGGGAATTCCGGTTCCCCGGATTGATGAATCCAAATGCACATATTGTGGGAAATGTGCAAAGGTCTGTGAATATCACGCAATTGCAGTCATTTTAAAAAATGTTCTGGTTTTTGACGAACTCTGCCACGGGTGCGGAGCCTGTTCCTATTTGTGCCCTGAGAAGGCCATTTTTGAAGTGGAAAGAGAAATTGGAATCGTCCAGGAGGGAAGCGCCAACGGCATCCCTTTTGCCAATGGAGTTCTAAATGTCGGAGAACCAATGGCCTCTCCACTGATCCGGAAGGTTAAGGAGAGGATTCAAAAGGATAAGACCGTGATTCTTGATGCCCCTCCGGGAACAGCCTGCCCTGTTATTGAAACGGTAAAGGGAAGTGACTTCTGCTTGTTGGTTACGGAGCCAACGCCCTTTGGCCTGAATGACTTGGAGCTGGCGGTGGGAATGCTGGAAAAACTCGGTATCCCGATGGGCGTAGTGATCAATAAAGCAGATATCGGAGATCGAAAGGTATGGGATTACTGCAACTCACAGAGTATTCCCATCCTCACGGAAATCCCGATGGATCGCCAAATAGCAGAGTCTTATTCAAAGGGGATTCCGATCGTTGCCGAGAATTCTGCCTACATTCGTCAATTTCTAAGTCTATTTGAAAAGGTGGAGAATCTTTATGAGTCAAGTCGGAGAAAATAAATCCAATCTGCCCCCAGAAGAGAGTTTAGACGAAAATATGGGTTATCTCGTTTATAACGAAACCCTGATCGACCATTTTATGCATCCCAGGAATGCAGGAGAAATCGAGAATCCTGATGCCATGGCCGTCGTTGGTGATCCGACCTGCGGAGATTTTATCAGGGTCTATCTGAAGGTGGAAGACGGGAAAATTTCTGCCTTCAAGTTCTTAACCCAGGGATGTCCCGGCGCTATTTCCACTTCCAGCATTGCCACGGAGTTGGCCCTTGGGAAGACTCTCGAAGAGGCACTGAAGCTTACAGACAATGATGTGATCCATGCAGCCGGAGGTATCCCGGCAAGGAAGGCCCACTGCTCCCTTCTCGCCATCAGAGGGTTACATGAGGCAATTTTGAATTATCAGAGGAATAGTATTTCTCCTGCAAGATGTCATTCTGAGGAGTAAAGCGACGAAGAATCTCGCTTTCAACCAATGAACCCTATGGGAAACAACGAAATTAAACAACTGGCGATCGTCAGCGGTAAAGGTGGGACCGGTAAGACGACCATAGCCGCCGCTTTTGCCTCGTTAGCAAACAATAAAGTCATGGTGGATTGCGATGTTGACGCCGCAGATCTTCATCTCCTGCTCCATCCCAGGGTATTGAAACAGGAGAAATATTACGGGGGCAGATCCCCTCATATCGATTTGGAAAAATGCACCCAATGTGGTCTCTGCACTGAAGTATGCCGGTTTCATGCGATCAATAATGGAGTCGTCGATCCGGTTTCATGCGAGGGCTGCGGCTTTTGTTCACATGTTTGTCCCGAAGACGCCATTATTATGGAGGAGGCCTTTTCAGGAGATTGGTTTGTCTCTGATACACCCTACGGGCCTTTTGTCCACGCACGGTTGGGGATTGGGGAGGAGAATTCAGGGAAACTGGTCACCGTCGTCCGAAAAAAAGCGGTTGAGATTGCAAAAGAGAAGAACCTTGACCTCATATTGATTGACGGACCTCCAGGGATCGGTTGCCCGGTCACGGCCTCGTTGACCGGAGTAAATCTGGTCTTAGCTATTACAGAGCCTACTCTTTCAGGAATTCATGATCTGGAAAGAATCTTGAAACTCTCCGATCACTTTAAAATTCCCTCGATGGTCTGCGTGAATAAATTCGACATCAACCTAGGGAATACGGCCCAAATAGCATCCCACTGTAAGAAGAACGGGTCCCGCCTCATTGGAGAAATCCCTTACGAACCCAGAGTGGTGGAAGCACTGGTTCAGAGGAAAACAGTGATGGACTACCCTTGCAATGAAGTTCAGGGGATTTTGCTCAAGATGTGGCAGAGCATAGAGATGACTCTAAGGGGCAAATCATGACCGAATACAAGAAATATTGTTATTGGTTGGATTCGAACGGGTTCACATCGGTCAAGAAAGTCCTTGAGGAAGAAGGGAATCAAGGGACCGATGAAACTCATTTGCCATGTCGCGTCCTCAAAACCTCGACGGAGCTGGGTTATGTCGCCCCTTCTGCCTGGAATGGGTTCTGTAAAAGAAGGACTTCCTGGTATTGGAGATCTGAAAAGGCAGAAAAATTCCTGGTTGTCAGTAACAAACCAATGGACATTCCAGGGTGTAAAGATCCAATTACGATTGTGGAGTCGAATTTCAAACCCGATCGCTTCCCTTCCCTAAGAGAGATCCTTGAACTAACCGAATCAGATGAATACCGCAAAGAAAAACCGAAGGGGTGGGATAAGCCTGATCCTATCGAAAAAGACTTCTACCAGATATACTTTGAGCGCTATGGGGCTACAGACTCTTTCGATTTCGAAAAACTCCTTAAATTCCATTCGGCAAACCATGCCAACTTTCTTGATCCGAAATTTTTTATCATTCTGAACGAGGCAAAGGTTCCCTATTCCATAGGGGATACCATGCATGTCTGTTCTTCCTGTCTGGAATTTTTTCACATTCTTGGGAAGCAATGGCCGGTGAAGTATGTCGTCCCCTGCATTGGCGCGGTTAAATTTGCTGGCCTTCCAATGAACCATTATTTTGAAGTCAAAACCTTTGGGGCCGTTAACTCAGGAGGTAGAGTACCTGCCTTTTAAGCAGGGAGTCGTGGGTTCGAGTCCCGCACGGCCCACTAAGAGAGGGGCATGAAAATAAGCCGTAAATCTTTGGAAGAGAAAGGTTGGATGTTTCAGTTTCTTGTCGATAGGGCTTCGGCCGACGACGCTGAAAAGGTCTATAACCTTCTCGGTTTCGAGGTTCTGCGACTCCCTGTTGGGAAGCCTTGGCTCAAGAAGACCATCTCCCTTTCTTATGAAAAACCCTCAAGCTTCTGCGAAGTGGTCTACGTCAGGCCAAAGAGACAAACGGCAAATAGGGGAAAGGAGTGGACCTAATCGGCTCTAAGATCCTATGAAGAGGTAACCATATGCCTATTTACGAATATCGCTGCAATCATTGTGGCACCATTTCAGAGTTTCTGGTAGGTGTAAGTTCAAAAAGCGAAACCTTAACTTGCAAACAGTGTGGAAGTCCCCAGTTAGAGAAAATGCTTTCCGTTTCTCATTCATTAAAGAGTGGGGGAAGGTCTCCGGGTCACACCTGTTGTGGCCGAGAGGAAAGATGCTCCACGCCACCCTGCTCCACTGGTGGCAGCTGTAGGCGAGATTGACCAAGGATCGA
Source organism: uncultured Syntrophaceae bacterium (assembly GCA_964390545.1). Classification (GTDB taxonomy): domain Bacteria; phylum Desulfobacterota; class BSN033; order BSN033; family UBA1163; genus CAYMJV01. Next base: position 25,247 of record CAYMJV010000019.1, on the reverse strand, counting down.
AAAAGATTGAAGGTGAATATACAGGTTGTCGGATTAAATGCGGTTTACGAGGCCTTGAGGAGGAATGAAAAAATAGAGGTCGAATTTCCCGGCAAGACCATGCGGGAGTTGATTGACGCCTTGGTCGAGGAGTTCGGAGCGAATGTGAGAAAGGCCCTCTTGAATGAAAAAGGTGGTTTCAAGGTTGGGATCAGAATACTTGTCAACGGGGTGATCTATCCCGTAGAGACCATTATGCGAGCAATCCTGAAGGCGGGTGACACGTTAATTTTTAAGGCCCCTTCTTGAGGATACCAAGGCAGCCAGGATGGCTGTTCGGCAGAAAACATTTTTTCGAAGGGATGAAAGATGGGAAATCTGTCTAATTTCGTGGTCCCATGGATGAAAGATGTCAAGCCTTATACTACGGACGATGTCAATATGGCGTGGGACCATCCAGAGTTCAGGAGAATGTTTTTAAATGAAAACCCGCATCCCCCCTCCCAAAAGGTTCTAAAAGCCATTATCGATTCGGCAAGGGATGGGAATAGATACCCAGGAAATGGCCCACGACTTCGGGCTGAGATTGCCAACAAATATCACCTTGATCCTGACAATGTCTTTCTGGGAAACGGCTCCTCTGAAATTATCGAGATGGTGATGAAAGTATTTGTGACTCCGTGTGATGAAGTCATCATTCCCAATCCCACTTTCAGTCTGTTTGAGTCCAGAGCCACGATCATCGGGGGAAAAGTGATTAAAGTAGATCAAAAAGAAGATCTTCAATATGATACAGAGGCCATCCTGAATGCTATCACTTCAAAGACAAAAGTCATCATCATTTGTACCCCTAATAACCCTACAGGAGATTTTATCCCCGATGAGGATCTCCGTAGAATTCTCAAAAGAGGCATCCCTACCCTGGTTGACGAAGCCTACCTCGAGTACCATTCGGAACATGCATCGAAGGTCCCTTTAATCAGGGACTATCCTAACGCGATCATCTCTCACACCTTCTCTAAGGCCTTCGGGTTGGCTGGAATCCGTATCGGTTTTTGCTTGGCGGATAAGGAGGTGATTGGATATTTCAAGAAAATGCAGATGCCATGGAGTGTCAGTTTGATGGCCATCGCCGCAGCTGATGCAGCTTGGCACGACGGGGATGCATTCAACCAGAAGATAACGGCCAACAACCGAGAAATTGAATATTTCTTCCAGGAGTTGAATAGAATCGACGGCGTCAAGGCCTACTATTCTCATGGAAATTACATTTTGATTGACATTACAAAGACAGGCCTTGACCCTCAGGCAGTTGTGGATTCCCTTCTAAAGAGAAAGGTGATGATCAAAACCGTGAAGGGATATAAAGACAGAAAATTCATACGGGTGAGTACAGGGACCGAAGAAGAAAACGCCTTTTGTGTTGAATCTCTAAAGCAGATTCTTCAACAAAAGAACGGATGATGAGAGCTTCCGATTTGGAAAGGATAGATGAGTCATGAAACTTAGCCCTATCGGGGTAATTCATTCCCCATACAAAAATAGGAAAGAATGTCCACCACAGGGTCGAGAAGAAATTTGTGAGATTGAAATATTTGGGCAATATGGAGAAGGATTAAAGGATATCGACGGGTTCTCCCATTTGATCCTACTCTATTGGTTACACTCGGCGAAGGACTATTCCCTTTTGGTAAAAACACCCTGGGATTCGGAGCCTCACGGTGTATTTGCGACCCGATCTCCGAATAGACCGAATGCCTTAGGTTTTTCCATCGTTGAATTGATCGAAAGAGAAGGAAATATACTGAAAGTTAAAGGGTTAGATGCTTTGGAAGGAACACCTCTTATCGATATCAAACCCTATCTGCCAGAAATTGATGCAAAGGCAAATGTCAGAGTGGGATGGGTCAGAGAGACAGATTTTTCAAAAGTCTACGGGAAATCTTTTAAGGAGGCAAAACATGTCCAATGATTTTGAAAGGACGGTAGACGAACTTCAAGAATCCATCATGGAAGATGCCAGAAAGATCTATTCTGAAAAGGTGATCGAACGATGGTTAAATCCAAGGAACTTGGGAAAGATCAGGAACGCGGATGGTTTTGCAAAGATTAAAGGTCCCTGTGGGGATACGATGCAGATTTCCTTCAAGGTCAAGGACGGGAGACTTTCGAAAATTAAATTCAGGACGGATGGATGTGCTTCCAGCATAGCCGCAGGAAACATGGCAACTGAATTGGCTCAGGGGAAGAAGATTGAGGAAGCGGCTGAAATAAGTCAACAGATGATATTGGAGGCTTTAGAAGGTTTACCTGAAGAGAGTGTCCATTGTGCTCTTCTGGCATCAAATACTCTAAAAGAAGCTGTTAAAAATTATTCTGAGTCTAAAAAGCATAACCCCAAAAAGCACGAGACTAAAACCTGAAATGCAGGACTATAAGGTTCGATACAAGAATTCTAAGTTTTCTAATGAGAAGGTCGAACTGGATAGGAAATCCTTTGTTCATTGTGAATTCGAGAACTGCATCATCATCCTTGAAAAGGGGGAGACAGAAGTTTCCGGAAGCAGTTTCAAAAACTGCAAATTAATGCTTAGAGGAAGTGCCTACACCGTCGGAAAAATCATCAAGCTTTTCACCGGGAAGAGTCCCTTGAAAGTACTCGATATGGAAGAACCGTTGTTTGAAAAGGGCCTTCTCGAGCAGAGAAAGAAGGAAGCGCCGTAATGCCCATTTATGAGTATGAATGTCGAAGCTGTAAGGAAAGATTCGAAGTGTTGCAAAAGATGAATGAGGATAACAGCCATCTTCGGTGTCCCAAGTGTCAAGCCGAAAGGCCACAGAGGGTTTTATCCCTTTTTAGCTCAGGCTCTGTCAAATCTTCTGACGGATGTTCAACCGGATCCACCTGAGCGATCAATTAGGAGGTCGTGTACCTCTTGAAGGAGTTTCAGAGTGCTTCAGAAAGATTATTACCAGATATTGGGCCTTGATCGAAACGCATTAGAGGATGAGATAAAAAAGGCCTATAGAAAGTTGGCCTTACAATATCATCCCGATCATCACCCCGACGATTCGGAAAGCGAAGAAAAATTCAAGGAAATAGGCGAAGCCTATGCTGTTTTGAGCGACCCGGAAAAGAGAAAAGAGTATGACTTTTCGGGCCATGTTCGATTCAAGCGGATGTATTCATCAAACGATATCTTTAGAAATTATGGTTTCGACCAAATCTTTAAAGAGTTCGGGTTTGGATTCGCAAGTCGGTCTTTTAGCGGCTTCTTCTGCGGAAAGAGAGGAAGGGGTTGCGGCCGGAGGATAGCCAATTTGTTTAGAGGGGCATTCTTTCAGGAGTCTCTGGAGGGCTTTTCAGAAAGAGAAGAAGTAGATGGAATTTATGAACTCCCACTTACACCGAGAGAGGCTTATTGGGGAACCGAAAAACAGATCATTATTGACTCGATAGGAGATCAGAGGAAATTTCTTCTCCAAATACCTCGTGGCGTAAGACCGGGAACCTTACTAAGAGTAGTTTCAAATGAATCAAGGGATGGCGAAATTCTATTGCGAGTGAGGATCATTTGAGGTGGTCAAGATTTTACGCTGGCCCCAAGAGAAGAAAAAGTAATGGAACAGAATAAATGGCCCATTGCCAAAGAAGGACTTCCTTTCTTAATCCCAGCGGCTCTTTTAACTGTTTTTCTTGGAATCATGGGATGGAAGATTTGGATGTTTCTGGGAATTATTTTTTCTCTGTTCATCACATATTTTTTTAGAAATCCCAGGAGAGAAATCCCCCACCTCCCGGACGTCATCCTTTCCCCAGCCGATGGCAGGGTTATTCATGTTGGGGAATGTGAGGAAGACCGTTTTTTAAAAGGAAAAACTTTAAAGGTGAGTATTTTTATGTCCTTGTTTGATGTTCATCTCAATCGGGCACCTGTTTCTGGAAAGGTTCTCGAAAGAAGTTATCTCCCGGGCCGCTTCTTAGTGGCCAATGTGGAGAAGTCATCCCTCTTCAATGAGCAAAATGCAGTGATCCTGGAAACTGAGGATCGGTTTAAAATCCTCTTGATCCAGATTGCAGGTTTCGTGGCAAGAAGGATCGTCTGTTATGCCAAGGCAGGCGATCGCTTGAGGAAAGGAGAAATCTTTGGTTTGATTCGATTTGGATCGAGGGTCGATCTCTACCTCCCCCCTGAAGTGAAACCTGTTGTCAGGATGGGACAGCATGTCAAGGGGGGGGAGTCGATCATCGGGTATCGAGCATGAAAAAGAGAAGGGCCCTTTGTTGTTAAATCTGATAAAGCTTTCTTTTCTCTCCCTGTTGGTCGGTTTGGTTCTGTATGACCATGCACTTGGGAATCCTATTTATCCTGAATCCGAAAGATCCGACGGCCGGGGCGGGGAACATAATTAAGCATAGTAGTGTTAGAAAGGAGCACGTATGATTCAGACAGTGATCGATCTATTGAATGAAGCACGTTTGAGGGAACTTGAGGCGATCAATCAGTACATGACTCATCATCATGAACTGGAGAATAAGGATTTCGGTAAGTTAGCTTCCAAGATCAAGGAAATTGCCATTGGTGAAATGAAGCACGCCGAGAGGCTAGCTGAGAGAATTTTATTCCTTAAAGGTGAACCTGTCTCGGAAACGGATGCAAGTTCTAAAAAAGGCCAGCAGATGCCTGAGATGCTGGCCACTGATATGGCCTTGGAGAGACGGGCTGTCAAGATGTATAACGAAGCAGCGGTCATCTGTGCTTCTGAAAAGGACCAAAAATCGAAAGGTCTGTTTGAAGAGTTTCTAAGTGACGAAGAAGACCATCTCAAATTTTTTGAAAAAATTAAGGATCATGTGGACAAGCTCGGTGCAGCTTATATCGCTACCCTCACGGGCAAATGAGATTGTATGTGCACTGCTGTCTTTCTGTATCAGCCTTCTTTCTTTAGACTGCTGAGGCGAGAGGGAAAAGGAGGTGGATCATGGCGAAAGCAACCAAGAAAAATCCGAAGTTAATGAAAACAGAGTTTAATCTATCAGCGCCTCAGGCAAAGAGTGTATTTGTAGCTGGGAACTTCAACCAATGGAATCTATCCGCCCATCCCTTGAAACGGGACAAGAAGGGGGTCTGGAAGATTTCTCTCGCCTTGGGTCCGGGTCGATACGAGTACCGATTTCTTGTGGATGGAGAATGGCAGAATGACCCCAATTCCCCATCTTTAGTTGAAAACGCTTTCGGCACGTTGAATTGTTTGAAAATTCTGGAATAAATTTGAGATTTATTTATAAGTGCCATGGAGGAGGTACAGCCCCGAGTTCAGGGAAAAGGGCAGGCGTAAAGAAACGATATGGCATGCTGGTCAAGAGAGTCTAAAGAAGGTTAAGAGATGAAATCAAACTGCTTGCCCCTGTCTGAATGTATATCTCAGGAGCCGGTGTTCATTAAGCATTCAGGTTTTTTTCTTGCAGAAGGTTTGCTTTTCATCCCGGTCCCGGAATGGGAAGGGTGGAAATGCATTGACCTTAGAAAGGGACAACCTATCGATCATTTTGCTCGTTGGGAATTCTACTTCCACCCAAGGAATGGACATGCCTGGGTTCTTTTACGGGTCACCTGGCCTTCGATCTCTCAAATCGTCTTGGGTTTCATCTATCCTGATGATCGAACGCTTTTGGAGATGATTGCTTCCTATCGCCGTCTGGCTCTCATGGATCATTCGCTGATTGGAAACCTGCCTCACCCTTTAGCAAGGGGCATTATCATCGATGATATTCCTGTTGAGCTTCTAAAAGTTTTCGAAATAGGCTTTTGTTATGGGAATAATTTGATCCAATAAATATGGAGATGAAATGATTCACGGGGATCAGTTTGTTGATCTCGCATCAAATAAAGTCTAAAAGACCACAAACAGAATGGACAGCATTCGGATTTATCCTGATCCTATTTTGAGAAAGAAAGCGATACCCATTAAGAATATCGGTGGTCAAGTCAAAAAAATAGCAGATCGTATGGCTGAGGCGATGTATGCGAATAAAGGGATAGGACTGGCAGCTCCCCAAATTGGCATTCCCAGCCAAATTATAGTGGTCGATTTAGGACAAGGATTGAACATTCTCATCAATCCGAAGATTATCGAAGGAGGGGGGGAATCGGTGCTGGAGGAGGGGTGTTTAAGTCTTCCCACCATCGAAGTACCGGTGAAACGGATGGACAAAGTTCTAATACAGGCTTGGAATGTGAAGGGTAAGGAGTTGAGTTTAGAGTTATCCGATTTTGCAGCAAGCGTCTACCAGCATGAAATAGATCATCTCCACGGGATTTTGATCATTAATTATCTCTCTCGATTAAAAAGGGAGTTGTTAATAAAAAGGATGCTTAAGGATTTAAAGCAATCTCAGAAACAAGGTTCTATTCTATGATGACGAATTTAGATTGTTTCCCGTGTTTTTTACGCCAGGCATTGGAAGCTGCTCGAATGACTACTAAAGATGAAGGGATCCATAGAAAAGTCTTAAACTCTGTCCTTTCGATATTATCCAATATATCCATTTATTCATCTCCACCCGAAATCGCCCTTCTTATTCACCAGAGAGTAAAGGCTATCACCGGGAATCTTGACCCATATAAGGAAGCGAAAAAGAGGCAAAATGAATTGGCACTTAAATATGAAGGTATTTTGAGAGACCAGGTTACAGAAGCCTCAAATCCCTTAAGGATAGCCATGATGCTCTCCGCTGTTGGAAATGCCATTGATTTAGCTCCGGATCAACAGGATACAGACATTTATAAAAGATACATGGAAATTATCGGTCGAGATTTTGCCTGGGATGACTATGAATTGTTTGTTGAGAAAATTTCCTTATCAAAATCGCTCCTTTATTTGGGAGATAATGCGGGTGAAATCGTATGGGATAAGATTCTCATTGAGGAACTTCTCGATAATTTCAATTTAGATATCACCTATGTGGTCAGAGGCTTCCCGATTCTTAACGATGTAACCCTCGAAGATGCTCAATATGTAAGGATGCCAGAACTGGTGAAAGCGGTTTCTAACGGTTCAGAATTCCCGGGAACGCTTCTCAATAGATGCTCTGAGGAGTTTTTAAAGATATATCAAATAACAGACCTAATTTTATCTAAAGGGCAGGGAAACTACGAATCGCTCAGTGGAGAGACCCGTCCAATCTTTTTCTTGCTCAATGTGAAATGCCCCGTCATTGCCGAGGACGTTCACTGTAAAGTTGGAGATATTATTTTGAAATGTCAATCAAATTTAGAAAGGGAGATGAATTGATATGGATGCTATCATCCGGGTAAATGACCTAACCAAGTCTTACGGCCCTACCCTTGCCGTTGACCATATCTCCTTTGAAGTCAAAGAGGGTGAGATCTTTGGTTTTCTGGGACCCAATGGGGCGGGTAAGACAACCACCATCCGAACGATGGTCGGACTCACACAGCCCAGTGGTGGCACTGCGTTCATTAATGGCCACGATATTCTTAAGGAACCTGTGAAGGTTAAGCAGACAATTGGCCTTGTCCCTGAAACTTCGAACCTCTATGGTGAGCTTACCGCTTTAGAAAATCTTATCTACCAGGAAGAACTTTATGGAGTTCCAAAAAAAGAACGGAGAATTCGAGCTATTCAACTTCTTGAAGAATTTGGGCTGAAAGAACATCAAGAAAAACCATTTCAGAAATTGTCGAGAGGATTAAAGCGAAGGCTGACTATCGCCACTGCTCTGATTCATCATCCCAAAATCCTCTTCCTTGATGAACCCACCACAGGTCTGGATGTGATGAGCGCAAGGGGATTAAGGAAATTGATTCTCGATTCGAAAAAGAAGGGGCTAACGATCTTTCTCACCACCCATTACATTCCTGAGGCAGAAGGCCTGTGTGATCGCATCGCCATTATTGTGAAAGGGAAGATACGGATCATCGATACCCCACAAAATATTAAATCCCATGTTAAGGAAATGGAGATCCTTGAAATCGGACTCGATCGAATTCCGGATCCTTTGAAGAATAAGCTACTCTCATTGAGCGGCATTGAAAAGATTGCGATTGATGAAAACCGGATTCGTTTTCATACAAAAAACATCGATCAAGTTACTCCTGGTATTATAAAGCTCCTTGAAGAACAAGGGGCAAGAATGGAAACGATCAACACGTTGAGCCCCAGTCTGGAGGATGCTTTCGTAAAATTAACCGGTCTCGATTCAGAGTTGATGAAGATCGACAAGCCCATGAAAACAGGTCCTGAATAATTCCTTCCTCTCCCCTGGCGCCTGCCTCCGGTAGGCGGGGGAGAGGGCGAGGGTGAGGGGGGGATATGGAGGAAATAAGAAAAACCTACTTCATTGCTAAAAAAGATATGGGGGCCTACTACCTTAAACCGCCTCTGATCAGTTGGGGATTAATGCTTCCCATTGTTTTCGTCTTGGCTTTCTATTTCAGAAATCCGACGGGCATCGAGGAGGTGGTTCCAGGATTGATTGGTTTGACTCTTCTCTTTTCATGCACTTCCATGGCTGCCATTGTGATCACCTTTGAGAAGAGAATCGGGGCTCTCGAGAGACTCCTTCTGGCCCCATTGGAGATCAGAACGATCCTTTTCGGCAAGGCCCTTGGAAGTACTGTGTTTGGTCTGGTGATCACCTTGGTCATCACGATCTTCCTCATTCCAATCATAGGCCTTTCTATCCATCATCCCTTTTCTTTTTCTCTCACGATCATCCTTTCCGGCATCGCCTTCTCACTTTTCGGAATCCTAATTTCGGTAGGGGTGAAGGAAGTCTTTGAAGCCATGACTATGTCCAACTTCTTCCGATTTCCCATGATTTTTCTCTGTGGGGTCTTCTTTCCGGTACCCTCAATGCCCTACCCTCTTCCTATTCTCTCTTATCTTCTTCCATTGACCTACACCGTGGACGGTTTGAAGCATTGCTTATTGGAGAATAAAGGAACGATTCCTCTATGCCTGGATTTATTAATTCTGCTGGGGTTCGTTCTTTTGCTCTTCAGTCTCGCGTTATTCATCTTTAAGAAAAGAATTCGTCAAGAATTCTGAAAGGAGGTGAAAATCATGTGTAAGGAGAAGTCGACGTGTATCCACCCTGAAAATTTAAAAGGAGAACCCAAGGATTGCTCAGCTGAACAGATTTCCATATGCCATCCCTGAGAGGAAGGCCATATCTGCGAATCTGAGGAATAACCATCCTTCAAGAATCTGTTGAAAAACACTACCATAGTAAATACCATCTTAACAAGTTAAGGGGAAAATCAGGAAGTTATAAGGTGTGATTAACTTTAACGCTCTTAATTGAAAACCTTATTGAAATTGAGATTCACATTCTTTTGGGCCTGAAGAAAATGTAAGGGGGATTCCATCATGAAAGTTTATCCTACCTCTTTATTGTTTTTTCTTAGACACCATTTTAGATTACCTCTTATCATATTTTATCTCATCTTCTTTTCTCTTTTTGTTTCATCAATTTCCTTCCCTTCGGATTTCTCCTCCATTCGAACCCCATCCACGGGCTATCAGCCACAATTCCAGGTCTCGGGAAATAAGATATATTACGTATGGCACGAATATGATGGTCCTTTCCGCCAAATCTTCACTGCAGAGATGAGCATTGACGGAACGGGCTGGAAGGCCGAGAAGAGAACCTCCGGTCAATACGACAAAGTATTCCCTCAACTTCAGGTTGCGAATGACAAGATCTGTTATGTTCGTCAGCAGCCCGACGCCACAAAAAATCGTCAGATCTGGACGATGGAGATGAATATTGATGGAACTGGATGGAAAGAAGTTCAAAGGACGAATACCCCTTTTGATAAGCAATTTCCACAACTGCAAGGGGTTGGCAACAAGATTTATTATGCCTGGAACGAATTCGATGGAAAATACCGCCAAATCTGGACCGCTGAAATGAATGTGGATGGAACAAACTGGAATGCAGTAAAACGAACCACAAGCCCCTTTGATAAATTTGAACCTCAGATTCAGGTGGTCGGAGAAAAGATCTACTTTGTATGGAGGGAGTCTGATGGATCTCATTTCCAGATCTGGACGGCCGTAATGACACGCGATGGCTCCGTATGGGAAGCTGCGAAACGAACAAGTACACCTTTTGACAAACATAACCCTCAACTCCAAGTGAACGGAGAAAGAATTCATTTTGCCTGGCATGAGGCGGACGGTCCAGATTGGCGAAAAGCCAGATACCAGATATGGACTGCCGAGATGAACGTTGATGGAACAGGATGGCAAGCCACAAAAAGGACCATGAGTCTATTCGATAAGTATACACCTCAATTGGAGGCGCGCGGCGAGAAGATCTACTATGTCTGGGAGGAATCGGATGGAAAATATCGTCAGATATGGACTGCTCTAGTGAATAAGGATGGAACAGGATGGAAATCTGAAAAGAGGACGACATCTCCTTATGGAAAATACGACCCCCAATTTCAGATTGTTGGGGATAGAGTTTATTATGTATGGCACGAAGATCACGGACCTACTGAACCCATCTGGGTGGCTGTAGAGACACTAAGATAGAAAGGAGGGTTAAATATGGCTGAAGCAAAAGATGGATGTGTGAAGCCGGCAAAGGGAGTCATCGGTTTGGCGGAAACCAAAACTTCCCAACCCACACAAATTCAGAAGGAGGAAATCAAGATGATGGCTCGAGTTGGAAAACCAGCACCAGATTTTGAAGCAAGTGCCTATATCGACGGAGGTTTCAAGAATATCAAACTCTCCGACTACAAAGGAAAGTGGGTGGCCCTCTGTTTTTATCCCGGTGATTTCACTTTCGTCTGACCGACCGAATTGTCGGCAGTTGCCGTCAAATACGAAGAGTTCAAATCGCTCGGAGTCGAGGTTTTGTCATGCAGTACAGATAGCCGCTTCATCCATAAAATCTGGCAGGAAGAAGAACTCTCGAAGATGGTGAAGGGTGGGGTTCCCTTTCCGATGCTATCGGATGGAGGAGGCCGCATCGGGAGTGCTTACGGTGTCTATGATGAAGAAGCAGGAGTAAACATTCGGGGTCGTTTTTTGATCGATCCGGACGGGGTCATTCAGGCAATGGAGACTGTGGCTCCACCGGTCGGCAGGAGCGTTTCCGAACTGATCCGACAAGTCAAGGCCTTTCAGCATGTGCGTGCAACGGGTGAGGTCATGCCTGCCGGATGGCAGCCAGGCAAGCCCACGTTAAAACCTGGCCCAGACCTGGTAGGGAAGGTTTGGAAGGTCTGGAAACCGGAGATGGCTTTTTAACATTCTCCCCTCACCTCCTGCTTACCGGCAGGCAGGCGCTGGGGAGAGGGCTTCGTCGTGATGGTTCGACTAGCTCACCATGCAGCATCCTGAGCCTGTCGAAGGATCAGCCGAGCGGGAGGGGTGAGGGGCACAGATGCAGGATGGATAAGGAAGCCGAACAACTCAAAGATGTTTTAGGGTCGAGGGGTCTAAAAAACACCAAGGAAAGGGAAACGATTCTCAAAGAACTCGAAGTTCGAAAGGGTCATTTCAACGCCGAAAAACTGTACTCTGTTCTCAACCGAAAAGGAACGAAGGTCTCCCGGCCCACGATTTATCGGACATTAAAACTTCTTGAAAAATATCATCTCATCGACCGATTGGATATCAAACAGAATTGCTTTTACTACGAGTCAATATTTCAGAAAAAAGATCACGGCCATATGATATGCGAACGTTGCGGGAAGATTGTCGATTTTTCGAGCGAGACTCTCAACACTTTAAAATCAGAGATGGGCAAAGATAAAAATTTCAAGCTGGACAATATTTCCATTCAGGTGTTCGGGGTATGCAGGAGCTGCCAGAAGGCATCCAGAAACAAGAATTGAATCCTAAATTGGCGATTTTTGTAGCCGCAATCTTTAGATTGCGCTGTTTCTAAAGGATTTGACATTCACCGAGGATACTTCTTGTCGCAGGCTCAAGCGTTCGACTGAGCTCACGCTGAAGTCTTGCGGCTACAATGGATATAAAGGAGGCAAGATGTCACAGAGAGAGAAACTCGTCATCGTTGGTGGTTCGGCGGGTGGCCCGAGTGCGGCAGCCAGAGCAAAACGCGCCAATCCTGATCTCGAAGTTCTCATGTTCGAACAGGGTCGATTCGTCTCCTATGGCTCCTGAGAGACTCCCTACTACATCGGTGATGTAGTAAAAGATCAGAAGAAATTGGTGGTCCGAACCCCTCAACAATTTAAAGAGATGCAGGATATCGACGTCAAAACGGAACACCGGGTTACTAAAATTGATCCGAAGGAGAAAAGAGTTGAAGTCGTTAACCTATCCAAATCCGAAACCCAATGGTTTCCCTACGACAAACTCGTCATTGCCACAGGAGCCCGATCCAGGCGCCTAAACCTACCGGGAAGCAAGGCCAGCAACATCTTCACCCTGAAAGACCTACAGGACGGCATCCGTATCAGAAACTATGTCGATGAAAAAAGGCCTAAAAGGGTTGCTATCTTGGGCGGGGGTTTTATTGCACTGGAAATGTGCGAGGCTTTCCGCTCGAGGGATATTGAAACCCATGTTTTTTGCCGCAGGGAGTTGCCAGCAGGAAATTTAGAGAGGGAAATCTCCGAGAAAATTCTGAAGGAATTGCAGGAAAACGGTGTCTATTTCCTTGCTCAACACGAACCCGCAGGGTTTAAAACCAACGGTAAGGGTGAAGTAACAACCTTCGAAACCCATAAGGCCAGTTACCAGGTGGACATGGTATTGGTGGCTGTGGGAGTTATCCCGAATGTGGAAATAGCGAAAGGGGCAGGGGTTGAACTTGGAAAGACTGGGGCAATCAAGACGGATTTTGTCCAAAGGACAAATCTTGCGGATATTTATGCCGCTGGCGACTGCTGCGAAGTCTTCAATCTGGTGAGTGAGGATTGGGTTTATACGCCCCTTGGAGATATCGCTAATAAGCAGGGTCGGGTGGCGGGCGAGAATGTGGCAGGTGGGAAGGCCTCCTTTTCCGGTGTGGTGGGATCTGCGGCTTTCAAAGTTTTCGAATTAGAAGTAGCCTTTACGGGTTTAGGGACACAGGTAGCTCAAAGATATGGTTTTGATGTAGATTCACAGTTGATTGAGGCCGAATCCAAAGTGGGCTATATGCCTGGAGCAAAACGAATACTCGTCAAATTGATTTTTGATAAGAAGGATGGAAGACTCTTGGGTGCTCAGATGGCGGGGAAAGAAGGAGTGGCAAGGAGGATTAATTCACTCGCTGTCGCTCTTCATCAAAAAATGACAATTGATGAAATCTCGAGACTAGATTTTGCCTATGCACCGCCTTTTTCGGCACCGCTTGATCCGATCTTAATTGCTGCCGAGCAGGCAGCCAAAAAGATAAGAAGATCACCGTGAGGTAATGACAAGGCGAACGATTGAACACAAAGCTTCCAATACAGCTGGGTACACCTGCTTCTCACGTGCCTGTGCGAGTAGGCAAAAAGACGAACGTTTTCACGGACCAGATAACTTGGCCGAGATTTTTCTGCCCTTGGGAGCAAGGGTTATCCTCGGTGTTCCTCTCTTTAGATGGCTCTTTATGAGGAAGATAGCTCCCCTTGGAATATACGAGTATGTGCTGGCAAGGACGAAGTTGCTTGATGAGGTTTTCATTCATGCGCTAAGGAATCGATTCGCACAGATCGTGTTGCTCGGGGCTGGTTTTGACACGAGAGCTTTGCGCTTTAAGAACGAAAATTTAGGATCGAAGATATTTGAACTTGACATTTACACCACACAGCAGCCTAAGGTCGAAATCCTGAATCGAAAACAGATCGAGGTGCCCAAAGAACTTGTCTTTGTACCTATTGATTTCAATAGGGAGAGTATTGCCGATGCACTCGGCAAAGCTGGCTACGCTACGAACGAAAAGAGCCTTTTCGTATGGGAAGGCGTAACGATGTATCTGACTTCGAATGCAGTCGACAGGACGCTTGATTTTATCCGCTCCAACTCAATGGAAGAAAGTATCGTTGCCTTCGACTATCTCTATGCCTCGGTACTTAGACGGGAGAACAAGTTCTATGGCGAAAAGGAGATCTACGAGACTGTTTCAAGGGCAGGCGAAGGCTGGACGTTCGGTATAGAAGACGGGACGATAGAAGATTTTCTGACCCAACGTGGTTTCAAGTTAATTACGCATCACACACCTTCCGATCTTGAAAAGAGGTATCTCACAGCTGAAAATGGTAAGCGTTTCGGACGTATAAACGGCACGCATTGTATTGTGACCGCATCGGTTTGTTAAAGCTTCGCCAACTCAAAGAATGCCTCAGAGATAGAATTCCCGTCAGGATTCTAAATTTCATAGGAGATGGAATATGGCAGTCATCATTGATCAAGAGAAATGCACAGGGTGTGGAACATGTGAAGAAGGTTGTCCAGTAGAGGCCATTAAGGTTGAGAATGAGAAGGCCGTCGTCGATGCAGAAACCTGCGTCGATTGTGGGACGTGTATTGAAGAATGCCCTGAAAAAGCCATCAGCGAAGGAACTTAAGACGCCATGGAAGAGTCTGGAAAAGTTGTTGGTGTGTGTATGAGTCAAAGAAGGACAGACCCCAAGAAAAATGTGGGTAAGTGGATCCTAATAAAGGGTCTGGGGTTGGCAGGCGATTCCCATGCTGGTTCAGAGAATGAGGTGAGCCTTCTGGCAATCGAAAGTATTCAAAAACTCTCCCAGGAGACAGGTATCTCAGCAGGGCCTGGATGCTTCGCTGACAATATCACTACCGAAGGAATGGATTTAACCTCCCTGCCCATTGGCTCGAAATTGCAAGTGGGTGAGGCGAAACTTGTTGTGACCCAGATAGGAAAAGACCCATCTCAACCTCATACTTATGATTATCAGGGATATTCTATCCTGCCTAAGGAAGGCATCTTTTGTAAGGTCATAGAAAGCGGAGAGGTAAGAGTTGGAGACTCTATAAGAATGATAAAAGGTTAAGGTTAGAGAAAAGAATTCGAACTTCCATCAAAAGGGGATAAAGTTTATGAAAACAAGAATCACAATACTGTGTGAGAATTTAGTAGGTAAACGGGTCGGTTCAGGTGAACATGGATTCTCAGCTTTTATTGAGACGGATCGAGGAAATTACCTCTTCGATACGGGCGGTGGGCATTCCATCGTGGCAAACTCCCTTGCTCTAGATAAAGACCTGCGAACAGTCCGCAAGATCTTCTTGAGCCATGGACATTATGATCACACCGGAGGGCTCCCGGAAGTCCTGAAATTAAGGGGAAACATAGATGTTCACGCCCATCCCCATGTTTTCTTGGACCGAATTGCGGTCCTTGAAGAAAATGGGAAGGAAACAAAACGATTTGTAGGAATTCCATATAAGAAAGGGTACTTAGAATCCTTGGGGGCTAACTTCATCTCAAACACGGATTTTACAGAAGTGGAGAAAGGTATTTTTTTAACGGGTGAGGTCCCGAGAAAGACACCGTTTGAAAAGCCGGATCCTAGACTCTTCAGTGAGATAGACGGAAAAATTGATCAAGATGTCTTCTTAGATGATCAATCCCTTATCCTCGATACCGAGAAAGGACTTGTTGTCATACTGGGTTGCGCCCACTCTGGAATGATCAATATTCTCAACCATATCGTCCAAAAAGTGGAAAAAGAATATTTTTGTGCCATTCTGGGTGGAACCCATTTAGATTTTTTAACCCTTGAACAATTAGAGGGATCGATCAAATCTCTTAAGGAAATAGTAATTGGGGCAATTGGCGTATCCCATTGCACTGGAATGAAGGCGGCTTTCAGACTTCATCAAGAATTTGGAGACCGATTCTCTTATGGGTGTGTTGGGAGTGTGCTGGAGATTTAAAGGATGCGAAGATGATTAGCATAGTTATCCCCGGCTGGGGGAATATAGAGATTGAGAATATTGTCCTGGATCTGAATGGAACAATTGCCACAGACGGAAAAATCCCCACCGCATCGAAAGAGAAAATAAAGTTCCTTTCTGAGAAGATAAAAGTCTATGTTTTAACGGCTGACACTCATGGCACAGCCAGCGAAGAGGCTTCAGATATGGGGGTAGAATTGCTAAAGGTCTCAGAAAAAGATAGCACCGAAGTGAAATTAAGGGTTTTGGAATCCCTTGACCCGACGAAGACGGTTGCTATCGGAAACGGCAATAATGATCATCTCATTCTGAAAGAGGCTGCTTTGGGGATCGCCGTTTTAGGAGATGAGGGAATATCTGCTTCTGCAATGAAGAATGCGGATGTAATCGTGAAGAATATTTCTGATGCCTTGGACCTTTTTCTGAAACCCAAGAGGCTCATAGCCACATTAAGGGAGTGAGATGAGGCCTCCGAGACAAATCTATTATGACCTTTTTTCATTGGTCTATGACTTCATCATCCGATTACATTCCCGAGATAGAGAAGGTTCGCTCAGGGGATTTATTACAGAGAAAGCGAACCTCTCAAAAGGGGATAAGGCTTTAGACCTCTGTACTGGCACTGGATCTGTAGCTGTGGAGTTAACAAAGGGTGTTGGTGGTGAAGGTTTGGTCGTCGGCCTCGATTTTTCTCGGGGGATGCTTGAGAAGGCAAAAGAAAAAGCTAACAGACATAATTTGGATCAACTTTATCTAGTCCAGGCCAATGCCAGCCAACTCCCATTTAAAAAAACCTCCTTCCATGGGGTGACTTGTTCACATGCCTTTTATGAATTGCAGGGGGATGAAAGAACAAGGGCAATCGATGAAGTGGCAAGAGTTTTAATCGCTGGCGGCAGATTCTGTCTGATGGAGCATGCGAAGCCGGAGAAAGCATTTGTGCGGTTGCTTTTTTACATTCGGATCTTCTTTCTTGGTTCAAAGGATGCGAGGAAGTTTCTCGCTGAAGAGGGATCAATATTTGGAGAAAGGTTTAAGAACATAACGAAGGTGATGAGTCCCACAGGACAATCGACATTAATATACGGGGAGAAGGGAGGATAAGACGATGGAATTATCTGTGGAGGAAAAATGGAAGCGCTCCAGAGCTGCTCTTTCCATGTTGCTGGGAACATCCATCAAGGCAATATCCGAATCGTATGGAAAAGAGGGTTTAGACAAAGTTGCTAAAGCCTGGGAAGAGAACAATAAAAAGGCAGCAAAAAGATTGATGGAAATTGTAGGAAGGCAAGAGAGAGATCTTGAAACCGTTGCCCGAATTATTGATTTCACAGATTCCATCTATGGTGTGGAAGGTGAATGGACAGAGATCGGACCCAAGAGGGCGGTCAAGATCGAAAAATCATGCCCCTTAGCAAAACAATTTCCTCCTGAAACCTGTACGATGTGTTTTTCTGGATCGATGCAGGGAATTGCTCGAGGGGTATTGGGCCATGATAAGGTGTTCTGCCGGATGCCAAAATCCCTTCCCGGCGGAGACGATTGCTGCGAAATTATCCTGGAGGTGAAAGATTGAAAATTCTCGACGATCTAATTCTAAGCCTCAAAGGAAATGATGTCCCGGTTAGAAGTGTCCATACCTGTGTCTTTTGGACCGCTGTAATCACGAAGCACTGCGGTCTCTCTTCGACTTTCAGGGGTGAAGGGCCCTCCCACGACCGGGGTGTGAGGGATGTAGGAAACCTTACCCGAAAGACGGCATTGGAATTGGCTGAATATGCCAAGTCAGAAAGTTTACTGGAGGCATCCATCGGGATGGCAACCATCAATTCACTGGTCGATATCGATGAGTCGAAATGCATTGAAAAAAATGCCTTCAAAATAATCCTCGAAAAGGGTCAAGGCAAAAATGTGGCGATTGTGGGTCACTTTCCGTGGATTCCGAAATTGAAAGGAAAGAGCAAGAATCTCTGGGTTCTCGAACAGAGGCTCCGGCAGGGAGATTTACCTGCACAAGAAGCAGACAGAATTTTGCCCCAGTGTGATGTCGTAGGAATAACTGGAACATCCTTTATCAACCATACTCTTGAAGGACTTTTAAAGCTATGTAAAAAGGCTTTTGTCGTTCTGATCGGACCTACTTCTCCTCTCTCCCCTATTCTGTTTGAATATGGCATCGATGCGATCTGCGGATCAAAGGTGGTCGATGTAGAGAAGGTAATTCGATCCATCAGTGAAGGGGCTACTTTTAAAGAGGTCACTGGAGTGAGGCTTCTCACTTTGACCAAAATAGTGTGATGTCGAATATTACGAACGCCATGGCTGGAATAAGAATGAGTTTCAAAAGTTACTCGAAATTCTTTATGACGAGAGAAGCCGTAATCATGGATGTTATAAATGCAAAGATGAAAATGGAGTTATAGATGCATTATCTCTATTATCCAGGATGTACTCTTTATACCAAAGCAAAGAACCTCGATCGGACTGCTCGAAACTGCTCCCTTCTTCTCGGATTTGAATTAAAGGAACTCAACAATTGGGTCTGTTGTGGGGCAGCCTTCCCCTTAGCAACTGATAATCTGATGGCTCTGCTTCCTCCAGCAAGGATTTTGGCTAATGCAAGGGAGGAGGGAACAACCCTCACCATTCTCTGCTCTGTGTGCTTCAATGTCATTAAGAGGACAAATCGGTTGCTTCAAAAGGATAGTGAAAAAAGAGATAAAATTAACAATTTCATCGAAAAGAACTATCAGGGCGATCTTCGAATCTTGCACTATCTGGAGTTACTAAAACAGGATATCGGGTTTTCTCAACTCAAAGAAAGGATAAAGAAGCAGCTTTCGGGTCTCAAGGCAGCCGCCTATTATGGATGCATGTTGCTTCGGCCATTTGAAGAAATGGGATTTGACGATAAAGAGAGACCTACCATATTTGAGAAGTTTCTGGCGACATTGGGTGCAGAGGCCGTCGATTTTCCATTTAAAATCGAATGCTGTGGAAGCTTCCAATCCGTCGGTTCACCTGACGTAGCGACAGAATGTGCCTATAAAATTCTCTGTTCTGCTATTAGAAGGGGAGTGGAGGTGGTCGTTACTACTTGTCCTATGTGTGCCTTCAACCTCGATCATAAGCAGGCAGAAATCAAACAGAAATACCTTGATTTCAAAGAAATCCCTGTACTCTATTTTACTCAACTGCTCGGGATCGCCATGGGACTAGATTATCGAACCGTGGGATTTGAACAGAATGCCGTTGATCCTTTACCCCTACTAAAGGAGAAGGATCTGCTGTAGTCGAATGGCATGGGGAGTTTTCTATGCAAGGAAACATGCCTTTCCAGTGCTCGAAATGCGGGAAAACATTAGAAAAAAACGAATGTTATGAACACCAAGGTAAAGTATTTTGTGAAGACTGTTATATGGATATCTTATCCCCTCCTAAAGCTTGTGACCCCTGGGCCGTTCATTCAGCCCAGACCTTCCTAAAAGGGAAGGATAAACTTTCTACGCTGACCCCCTTGCAACGGAATATCGTTAATTACATTGAGAACAAGGGAGAGGCGACCCTGGAGGAATTGATCCAGAATCTTAATCTGACAGAGGAAGAGTTAAGACGAGAATTTGCGGTGCTGAGACACATGGAGGTTCTTGGAGCGACGAAAAAGGAAGGGAAAATTCTTTACATATTATTTTAGAAGAATTCTGAAGAAGTTTAGAAATGTGAAGCAGGGAAGAAGAGAGAAATAGCTTAGGGAGAGAATAAATCGTGATTGGCGCTAAGGTAAACGAAATTATCGACAAGGTATTCGATGGTCATTTTATAACCAGGGAGGAAATTGGATCCCTTTTAAGAATTGATCCTCACTCCATGGAGGGTGGCTTTATCATGACTGCTGCCAATTCCATCACACGGTCTGCCTCACAAGGTGAAGCAGAAGTGCACGCCCAAATAGGTCTGAATTTATCTCCCTGTCCGAATAACTGTTCATTTTGTGCCTTTGCAGCAAAGAATGGGGTCTTTAAAGACACTAAAGAACTTTCAATCGAAGAGATTGTTCAATCCGCCCTGAGCGCTGAAGCCGATGGTGCCAACGCCATATTTTTTATGACCACACATGATTATCCATTCCGGAAATACATCGAAATCTCAAAAGAGGTGAGGTCGAAACTTAAGCCTGAGACCGTCATGATAGCCAATATTGGAGATTTCGGATACAAAGAAGGCAGGCAAATGAAAGAAGCCGGTTATACCGGGATATACCATGCGGTCAGGATGGGTGAAGGAACAGATACCAAGATCGACCCGCAGGTTCGTTTGAATACCGTCCGGGCAGCTTCTGAGGCCGGACTGCGTGTTGGGACATGCGTTGAACCCATCGGCCCAGAACATTCCATTGACGAAATTGCAGAGAAAATTCTTATCGGAAGACAAATGAAACCATGCTATAGCGGGGCAATGCGCCGAATCAGTATCCCAGGGTCTGATCTGGCAAAGTATGGAATGATCAGTGAGTATCGATTAGCCTTCCTTGTTGCTGTTGTTCGTTTGGCGATGGGTCGAGAGATCATAGGAAACTGTACGCATGAACCCAATTTACTAGGGCCTGTGGCAGGAGCAAATCTTTTTTGGGCTGAAGTGGGAACGAACCCTCGAGATACACACGTTGAGACCTCCAAAGGAAGAGGAATGGATGTGAAATCATGTATGGAAATGCTTAAAGAAGCAGATTTCGATATCCTCCAGGGTCCTTCAGCGATCTATAGAGAAAACAAACACGTACGATAGTTATGTTGTCTCAGGAATTGTCTATAAAAAAGCAAACAATCCGTGCGCTGCCCTTTATACGACAGGCTCCTATTATGCGCGCATGCTGAGAAAGGGATTTTGAAATAGGCCCCCTCACCCTTCCCCTCTCCCCACTGGGGAGAGGGAGGGGGTGAGGGGCAATTGTGAAAAGGAAGGATACCTAACATGGCTCAGATCGAAACAGAAGTTTTGATTATCGGAGGCGGGGTGTTAGGGGCGGCTGTGGCCAGGGAGCTTTCCCGATATAAGGGGGATGTACTTTTGGTTGAGAAAGAAGTTGATTTTGGCTGGGGTAGCACCAAGACCAATATGTGTATCGTCTGTCAGGGGGGAGATACTCTGGAGTTTCGCCCCGAATATCACCGCAGCAAGCTCGTATGGGACAGCATCCCTCTAATGGAGCCCCTTTGTCAGGAACTCGATGTCCCCTTCAAGAAAGTTGGAGAACTCGCCCTCATTCGTAACAATGAGGAGCTGAGCAAATTTCAAAAGCTGAAGTCGAGAGCCGAAAAGCTCGGGCTCACAGGCCATCAGTTCATAGATCAGGATTCACTGAGACAGATGGAACCTAATATCACCCGGGAGGCCATCGGGGCCCTTCATGACCCCCACATTGCAATTGTGGATCCGGTCAGACTCACCATCGGCCTTATTGAAAACGCTTCCCAAAACGGGGTTAAGGTCATGAGGGAGACAGAGGTTGTAAGGATCTCCCAGGGGGCAAACCAGTTCAAAGTTGAGACGAACCGCGGCTCGGTGAAGTGTCGCTTCATCGTCAACGCTGCCGGAACCTCAGTCGATAAAATAGCCCGGCTCGTGAACTCAGATGATTTCGTTCTTTATCCGATCAGGGGATACGTGGGAATTCTCGACAAGAACTTGGGGGGCTTAATCAAACATGAAATCCATATGCGGCCTGATGCACCCGGGCAGATGAACATCCTGACACCCAGCGTCCACGGCAACCTCTTCTTCGGCACCACCATGCAGCCAGCCCTGAGGGGAGACTGTTCCGTTACAGGTAGGATTGCTGAAATCGGTCTTCAAAATGTCCGAAAAATCCTTCCCAACCTTTCTGAAAAGGACATCATTCATTCCTTTGCCGGCTTTCTTATGTTCCGAAACTGGGAGGTCGGCTGGCATGAATGCGTGGTCCAGGCTTCCCAGAAAGTGCCGCGGTTCATAAGCATTTGTATTGGTTACCCCGGAGTGAGCGCCGCCCCTGCGGCTGCCCGAGAAGTGACGGAATTACTTCGACGAGAAGGCTTGAGGTTAGAGACAAATGAAAGGTTCATCCCTATCAGAAAGGCCCCACCGGTTTTCAACGAGCTTCCTCAAGAACAACAAAAAGAATTGATCGCCAGGGACGGCCGTTATGGGCACGTGGTCTGTCGTTGCGAGACAGTCAGTGAAGGAGAGATCGTCGAAGCCATTCGTCACGGGGCCACAACGCTGGATGGAATCAAATTCAGGACCAGAGCTGGAATGGGAAGATGCCAGGGAGGATTTTGCACACCCCGTGTCGTGAAAATATTGGCGAGAGAACTCGGGCTGTCAGAGGAAAAGATAACGAAGAAAGGTCGGGAGTCTCGTTTGCTCCTTTATAAATCAAAAGAGTTACTTGAGGCACAACTATGAAACTCTCAGATATTGATGTGGCGGTCATCGGTTCTGGCCCTGCAGGAATGGCGGCTGCGATCAGGGCCAGGGAAGAAGGAGCAGAGCATGTTCTCATCCTGGAACGTCAGGAGCAGCTCGGTGGGCTTTTGCATCAGTGCGTTCACAACGGCTTCGGCTTATTCTATTTCGAGCAAGACTTGACCGGCCCGGAATATGGCCATCGCTTTGTGGAGAAGGTCAAAGATTTAGGCATTCAGGTGCTCCTGGAAACCATGGTCACGCAAATATCTTCTGACCGCCAGATCACCGCTGTGAACAATCGCGAAGGGGTTCTCCGCTTGAAGCCTAAATCGATCGTCCTTGCGATGGGTTGCCGTGAGCGCAGCCGGGGGCAATTGAATGTCCCCGGTACGCGGCCCGCAGGCATCTTTACCGCCGGAACAGCCCAACGATTCGTCAATGTCGAAGGATGGATCCCCGGAAAGAAGGTCGTCATCTTGGGCTCCGGGGATATAGGCATGATCATGGCTCGCCGTCTCACGCTTGAAGGTGTCGAGGTGAAAGCAGTGGTGGAGATCCTTCCCTATATCGGAGGCCTAACCAGAAATGAGGTCCAGTGTCTGCACGATTTTCATATCCCTCTACTTCTCGAGCATACGGTCACCGAGATTCATGGACCACAGCGTCTGGAAGCGGTCACCATGGCAAAGGTGAATAAAGATAAAAAACCCACCAACGGCACCGAGCGGAGGATCGAGTGTGATACGTTACTCCTGTCGGTCGGGTTGATCCCTGAGAACGAGCTTTCCAGAATGGCCGGAGTGGCGCTCGATCCATTGACAGGGGGCCCTGTAGTGGATCAATGGAGGGAAACGAATGTGTCGGGAATCTTTGCCGGCGGCAACGTGGTTCATGTTCATGATCTGGTGGATGACGTCTCCTGGGAGGCCGAAATAGCAGGGGCCTCGGCTGCCAGGTTTGCAAGAAAAGAAGAAATGGGAAAGGACAAGAAGATACTTAAGCCCGGCAGAAACATTCGTTACATTGTTCCACAGACCATCAGCGCTCAACACGACGTCACCCTCTATGCGAGGGTAAAGGATATAGAAGAGAATGTTACACTGAAGGTAGGGGATATCTTTTCGGAGTCCCTAAGGGTGGTAAAGCCTGGCGAGATGCTCAAGATCGATCTCTCCCGTAGCCAATTGCGGCAGCTGAAGGATGATGCGGTTGAACTATCCATTGAAAGTGTAAGAAGGAGGCAAAATGGCTGAGGAAAATATCGTTTGTATCGGTTGTCCTCTCGGTTGTAGGACCACCCTCAGGATCGACCGTCATGGAGACGTGGTGAAGATCACAGGTTATAAATGTAAAGAAGGACGGCAATACGTGTTGGAGGAATATCGCAATCCGGTCCGAATTCTCACCGCCACGATCCGTACCGAGAGGAGTCTTCGCCCCCTGCTTCCGGTAAGGACAAATCGACCTATTTTGAAATCAAAGTTGAAAGAGGCAACCCTCACCTTGGTTCGCGTAAAGGCGGAGCCTCCAATCAAGGTAGGTCAAGTCATTTTACCTAACTTATTGAACAGTGGTGTCGACGTAGTTGCCACGGACGATCTTTTCGAATAGGAGCGCCTAATATGAAAGAGTTGACTTTAGAGCTTGCCCTGAAGATGCTGGAGGCTGCTGAGAGATGGGCAAAGGATATTGCTGGCTTCTCATGCAGCATTGCCGTTGTAGACAAAGCGGGCGCGGTCCTGGCGGTTCACCGCATGGACGGAGCAGCCATGGCTACGACCGATATTGCGATTGAGAAAGCGTGGACTGCCGTTGCCTTTAAAATGCCCACCCTGATGGGGTCTCGCTGGCTCGACCCCCGCAATATGGGAAAACTCATGGGCGATCACGCCATGGGAATGATCGGGAGGGGAAAGGGACGGTTCTGCTTCATCCCTGGCGGTATTCCGGTTACCGACGAGGAAAATGAGGTCATCGGTGCCATAGGCTGCAGCGGTGTTCCCTCGGGCGTGGGAGATATTAGCGATACTTCCGTCAGCCAGGCGGGTGTCACCGCTCTTTATGAATAAAAAAGGAGATTTCCCCCGATGATGAATTTAGAGATGGCCAAAAATCTACTACAAACAGGTATCAAGAAAGCCAAAGAGATGGGCAAACTCTGCAGCATCGCTATTGTGGATGACCATGGCTGGTTGGTCGCCCTCCACCGCATGGATGGCGCGCCCATTCCCACTGCAGAAATCGCCCGAGACAAAGCCTGTACAGCCGCGACGTTCAGAAGACCCAGTGCTGAGGTTTCTCAATTTGGTGACCCCAAAGTTCCAGGATATGGATTTAATGTCCAAAATTGGAACGAACGCCTCACCACCATTCCCGGGGGCCTTCCGATCTGGAAGGACGGCCATGTTATCGGGGCCATAGGTGTTTGCGGCAAAACCCCAAGGGAGGATGTCCCCTTTTGCCAGAATGTTCTCAAAGAAATTTTCGGGGAAGAGAGAGTTTTGAAACCTAAAAAACGAATCGTTCGAAAAAAACATGGAAGAAAATAAGGATGTTTCAAAAAAGGGGGATACGCCGTCAAGAATCGCCCTCCTCTCAACCCTGCTCAATATATTGGTGGCAGGGACGAAGGGAATTCTCGCATGGCTTTCGGGTAGCTCTGCCCTTTTAGCAGACACCATCCATGGTTTTTCAGATACTTTTGCCAGCCTCCTGGTGCTTGTTGGGATCTGGTTATCTAAAAGAAAGTCCAAGGCATTTCCGTGGGGTCTTTACAAAGTTGAAAATTTTGTCGCCATGGTGAGTGCTGGTCTCATTTTTTTTGCGGGATATGAAATCGTCCACCATGTCTTTAAGGCAGAAAAGACCTTAATCCTCGGTCATTTCTACTCCTCTCTCTTTGGTCTTTTAGCTAT
>CAYMJV010000018.1:0-41114 GCA_964390545.1 uncultured Syntrophaceae bacterium | reverse complement strand
ATTTGGCTTATTCATAATCATTCATTTTAATCATTTTAACCCAAATTGTCCAAAGAATTGGCCGGAACGTGCCCCGCAAGCCCCGCCTTTAAGGCGGGGTCAAGGGGCACAATATAAAATGAGATTACCTTGCCGGGAAGCGAAGCCGTGTCCCGTCCGGACGGGATTCCTGCCTGCCGGTAGGCAAGGGCGCGGAGCTTCATTGGCTTGAATTAAAGCCTTTTAGAGATTATAAATAATCTGCGAGGTTTCAAAATGGCTCTGGATAAAGAATCCCTCATCGATCTTATCTGCAAACATTGCGAGTTCTACAAAGAGTCTGATAAAGACCTGGAGTGTGGTGCCTATAAAATCTTAAAAGGCCTTCTCGAAAAAGGAGCTATTACTCCAGAAGAGATTGAAGATGTCCTACGAAAATAAGTTCTTCACGCTTGCCTCCCACTGTTGTCTGAAGAGGCTTGAAGAACCCTACCTGTATGACATTGAAAATGATGAACTCTATGAACTGGGTGAAGAGGCGTATCAATTTCTCCTGAAATGCTCTCAGGGTGAACATGTCTCTGTAAAAAAAGAAGACGAGGAGTTCATTCAATACTGTCTCTCTGAGAATCTTGTCGTCCTCTCAGAAACTCCGGTTAAGACAGACGGAGTTCCCCATCCTTCGCCCATTCCCTCTCTACGGTATCTGGAATTTCAGATCACCGATCGCTGCAATCTCCGCTGCCGTCACTGTTATATTGGAGATGGTCTCCATCAAGATCTTCCTCTTGAAAAAATATTCAAGGTATTAAAAGAATTTGAAGAGATTCAAGGTCTAAGACTTCTTCTCTCTGGTGGAGAACCCTTGCTCCATCCGCAGTTCTGGGAGTTCAATGAGATTCTGAGAGACTACCCTTTTCGTTCCGTCTTGCTTTCTAACGGGACGTTAATTACCAAGGACATTGCGAAAAGGCTTCGTGTCCATGAGGTTCAGGTTAGTCTGGACGGGATGAAGGAAGGTCATGAATCCATCCGGGGAGAAGAGACCTTTCAGAAGACTCTGGAGGCGATCGATAATCTTCAAGACGCCAATATTCGAGTTTCAATCGCTACGATGATTCATCGAAGAAACCTTAAAGAGTTCAATAAATTGGCGTCTTTGATTCAATCCAAAAACATTGGGGAATGGAATGTGGATATCCCCTGTATTGCGGGGAGAATGGAGGAGAATAAAGGCTTTTGGGTTTCGCCCTCTGAGGCTGGCCCATACCTCCAATATGGCTATGGGGGAGGACTTCACAGCTCAGAAAAAAATGCTACCTGTGGCGCCCATCTCTGTGCTATACTTCCTAATGCCAATGTTGCGAAATGTGGGCTCTTCAGTCAGGACCCAGTTGGTTCGGTAGATGAGGGGCTCAGGGTTTGTTGGGACCGAATTCCCCGAATCCAATTGAAAGAACTAACCTGTAACTGCCCCGAGATTGAGGAATGCAGGGGCGGATGCCGTTTTAGAGCTAAACTCCAAGGGGATATTTTTCAGCCGGATCTTTTTCAATGTTATGCCCGAGGGGTGTTGAAAGGAGGTGAAAAGAATGAGTATCAGAAAGGTAACTAAGAAGTTCTCTGGAATGTGCAAATGCAAAGCATCTTGCTAAAGAACGATTCGGGTTCCCTCTTAAGAAGGGAGAGACCCCTTTGAGCCAATAGAGTCTCATCCGGAAATCACAAGTCTGAAGACTTGATTGGCCATTCAATCCCCTTTGCTTCTTTAGAAAAAGAGGCAGAGGGGATTTTTATTTCGCTCCGGGGATCAAGATCTTTTCAACAGGCTCCATTCCCTGAAGGACGGCTCTGGCTGCTCGTTTCCCGCTCTCCATAGCTGTGGGCACGCCACCCATAAAGAGGGCTGAGAAGGCCTGATAACCTGCCATATAGAGGCCCTTAATCGGTGTGCCTATCAGTTCTTTAGGCTGATCATCACGAAAATCTTCATAATCCCATGACCATCCTGCCACTGCCCCTCCACTTCTGCCACCTTGATCTTCAAACGTGAGGGGAGTGGCCACATCCATCACGAAAATCGCTTTTTCAAGACCTGGAATGAGATGATCGAGTTCCCGAACCAGAGCTTGAGCGAGTCGGGTTTTGTACGCTTGATATTTTGGAGACCTTTGCCTCCAACCCAATCGGTATTTGGCGAAATGGCTATATTCGGCTTCGGCCCGGATCACAATGGATGCTTTTCCTTCAGTGGAGGCCTTTTTCCAATCCTTTCCCCATAGGCTGACCTCCAGTTCTTGGCCAGCGAGAGCTTCAGGGTCAACCTCCTGGGGGTTCCAGTCAAGATGCTCTCTCTCCTGGGGACCTGTTTCGCTTCTTCTATAGATTAGCCTGGTTGCCTCCTTAAATGCTGATAAATCTGCTTTACCCGCATCCACTCCGAGACAGACCTGAAAAACAGAGCCTGTTTGCCGGGAACTGGATATTGCATCATACCACTCAGGAGGAATCGTCTTTGGGTCCATCAGCTTGAGGAAAGTCGTTTTATAATCGGCATTCGAAATGACTGAAGAGGAGTCTAACCGGGTTCCATCCTTGAGGGTCACACCCAAGACCTTCCCCTGGTCCACTCGAATCTTGGCAACATCTTTGTTCAATCGAATCTCACCCCTTTTATCATTGTTTCCAACCACTGCTTTGACTAACCTCTCGCAAAAAGACTGCATTCCCTCTTCCGGAAACCATATTCCTTCATGGCTCATGAGATTCCACATGGCTGCAAGAAGGGGAAGGCCGCTGTAAGGCTCCCTTGTGCCAATACTTCCCAGAATACGTCGGAGCCTCCAGTCTTTGATCCTGGCATAAAGATACTCCACCGCAGAAACGTTAGGATAGGTCATAGATAGGACGGGGTTTGAATCAGGAATCGCCTGGATGGATATCAATTCATTCATATCCTCAAAAAAATGTTTTACTCCCTCGGCATCGGCGGGAAAGAGTTTTGACAATTCCTTCACCATATCTGCAAAAGGAAGCGACAACGGGAGGTCCAAACCAAACGCTCTTATCCGATAGTGAACCCGTGAGAATTTGAGATCCTCTCCAACCGCAAGATCCTCTAGGGTATTTTGAACAAGGCCTGGATGGCTGAACCCAAGGGGTCCCATGGGAAAGGTAAATCCCTTCCTGTGATAAACATAGGCTGTCCCACCGATATGGGGGTTTCTCTCCAGAACTAAGACTCTAAGACCTGCCTTGACCAAATGGGCTGCAGCCGTGAGCCCACCCATGCCCGCACCAATAACAATGGCATCCCAATTTTCCCTCATATCGAAAGACATACCTGAGTGTTGCCTGGCACGGGTGCTAGCAGACAACCCATCCTTCCACCCCTTTGGAAAGTAACGGAACTCAATCAAATTCCCCTCTTTGAATGAATCAATTCAGAGAGCTTCTTGAGATCCGGACTTCTCTTGTACAAGGGATCTTTTCTCTCCTGATAGACACTCAATTTCTCTTCGAAGGTAGACTTGGGATTGAGGTAGAAGATGCCAAGGGGTAGCTTTTCCACTTCCGACGCCCTTCTGAAGGCCTCCATCCGATCATGAGGATCATAGGAAGCGTCCAGATAATATGTATTTTCTTTGAACCACGTATAGGTATTCATTTTATTATAAGTCACGCAGGGCTGAAGGATGTCAACCAAGGCATACTCTTTATGAGAAATCGCCTTTTTGATGATGTCTTTCGTTTGACTGATATCGCCTGCGAAGGCCCTTGCAACAAAGGAGGCTCCCAGACTGATCGCGACCGCGAGGGGACTAAACGTCTCGTGGAAAACGCCTTCCCTTTGAACCAGCGTCTTGAATCCCTGAAGACTCGTTGGTGAAGCCTGCCCTTTTGTCAAACCATAGACCATGTTGTTGTGTACGAGATTGGTGATATCCGGATTTCTTCGGATGGCGTGGATGAAGTGATTCCCTCCCTCGCCATACATGCAGCCATCTCCGCTTTCATCGATGACGGTCAATTCGGGATTGGCCGCTTTGATGGCGGTTGCCACAGGTAAGGATCGTCCGTGCAGTCCGTTGAAGAGATTGCATTTGTAATAATGTGGTGCCTTGGCCGCCTGACCGATACCGGAAACGACTACGAGCCTTTCAGGTTTGATCTCCAGTTCCGATAGGGCCTGCTTTAGGGCATTGAGGATAGCGAAATTGCCGCAACCCGGACACCAAGCGATATCGATCTCTCCCATGTCGAACCATTTCGTATCCATCTACTGTGCCTCCTAGTCCAAAACCGACTTTAACCTCTTTTCCAGTTCCTCCACGGTAAAAGGCAAGCCGTTGTATTTAAGGATTTTATGATCCATATCGAATCCGGTCTTAAGCCGGATGAGCTGACCAAATTGAGCGGTCCCGTTGTTCTCGACGATCACTGTTTTCTTTGCCTTTTTGAAGTAGGCGATCGCCTCCGGATGCAAAGGATAGACCTGCTTGAAATGGAGTAAAGCCACATCCTTTGTTCCCAATCTTCCAAGGGCCTCACGGATGGCATGATAGGTTGATCCCCACCCAACGATCAATGTCTTGTAATCCTCGGCTCCGACAACCTCAGGAGGAATCGTATCGTTTCTAATCAGATCAAGCTTTTTGAGCCGCTTATTAACCATCTTGGTCCTCAGATCGAGATCTTCTGTGATATGGCCCTCCTCATCGTGCTCGTCGCTATCGAGCACCACAAGCCCTTCGCCAAACCCAGGTATACCTCGAGGGGAGAGCCCGGCCTCGGTGAGTTTGTAACGCTTATACCCTTGTTTCGTTTCGACAAAATGCTTCTTTAATGGGGTTCGTGTTGGATCGAGAGAGGGAATGTTGTAGTGAGACTCCAGGATGTATTGATCCGTTAGGATGAAAACGGGAATTTGATATTGATCCGCGAGATTAAAGGCCTTCTGAGCCAAATAAAAACAGTCTTCGATCGTTCCAGGGGCAAGGATGATCCTTGGAAATTCTCCGTGACCCGAGTAGAGGGCAAAAAGGAGGTCTCCTTGTTCTGTCCTTGTCGGCAGTCCTGTTGCTGGGCCAGGGCGCTGACCGATGTGGGCCACCAACGGGGACTCGATCATTCCCGCAAGGCTGATTCCCTCCACCATGAGGGCGAAGCCCCCTCCAGAGGTAGAGACTAAACCCCTTGCCCCTGCATACCAGGCTCCGATCACCATGTTCATGGCACTGATTTCATCTTCTGCCTGTTCAACGATGATTCCAAAATCCTTCGCCTGTTGTGCAAGCAGCACGGCGACAGCCGTCGATGGAGACATGGGATAGAAGGAGAGGAAATTACATCCTCCGGCGATGGCACCCATGGCCAAGGCCTCTACGCCATCGATCAGGAGTTCTCCTTGGATGTCATTGTGTTTTTGAAGATCGATATGAAGTTTTCCATTTCCCAACAAATCATCGCTCACTTCATATCCTCTTCTCGCCGCCTCGAGGTTTTTCTGGACGATAATGTCATCCTTTCCAGCAAAATGGTGCCTGAGGTATTGATTGAGAACTTCTCTCTCCACTCTTAGAAGCCCTGCAAGCAAAGCCACAGCAACGGTATTCGTGTAAATGAGTCCTCCCACCTCTGAGGCAATTTCAGAAAAAGGGGCATTGATGACCCTGTTCTCTCGATATTCATTCTGAAAAATTTTCTTCTCTCCCAGGAGGACCGTCTTGGGCGAGATTCTTTTCTGAACATGGCTGATAGCACTTGGACTGAATGGAATCAGCAGGTCGATTCGGTCCACTGGTGCTGAAACCCTATTGGAGGAAACCCGGACCAATGTTGAATTGCTTCCCCCCCGGATCCGGGACATGTATTCCTCTGAAGAGAAGACATGATATCCCGAGAGTTTTAGTGTTTGCGTGAGAATGTGTTCGACCGTTTGAATCCCTTGGCCCGCCTCGCCGCATAGAACGATGGACACATCCTCTTTAAGCCGTAATAAAGGTTTGTCGTTCATCTCCCTTCCTCCAAGAGGTGTATCTGGTTATCGTCTCCGCATCCATTTGTCGATTTCCACCAGGCAAGGGAAGTAACTTTAAATCAATGGATTCTGATGGAAGTCTAACACAGGATGATTTGTTATTCTCGTGATCTAGACTCTTCTCTCAGAAGTAAAATAAAGCGCTTTGGGAGGGAAGGGAAGTTCGCTTACGGAACCTCCCCTGCATAAGAATGAATGATTAATAATTTTCTGCAAGGACTTCAAAGTGGGCACGAGGGTGCTTACACACTGGACATTTTTCAGGGACTTCCTTGCCTTCGAAAACATAACCGCAGTTTCGGCAGTGCCACTTCACAGAGGCATCCTTCTTGAATACTTTCCCTTCCTTTACAGCCTTCAATAGCCCCAGATACCGGCCTTCGTGAAATTTTTCCACCTTTGCAATCTGGGAGAAGGTTTCATAAGCCTCTGGAAAGCCCTCCTTTTTGGCGATGTCAGCGAACTTTTGGTAGAGGGTCGTCCATTCAAGATTCTCTCCGTCAGCCGCTGCCTTCAAATTGGCTGCTGTATTGCCAATGGTTCCTGCCGGGTAAGCGGCAACAATTTCTGTTTCCCCTCCTTTGAGTAGACTAAAGAAAAGCTTGGCATGTTCTTTCTCATTGTCCGTTGTTTCAAGGAAAATAGCAGCAATCTGCTCATAGCCCTCCTTTCTGGCTGCGCTCGCAAAATAGGTGTAACGATTTCTGGCCTGGGATTCACCCGCAAAAGAAGCTAAAATATTTTTCTCCGTCTGACTTCCCTTGAATTCCATAATCTCTCCTCCTCTTATTCTTAGATGGGATGAATGACCTAACAAAAACTCATATAAAACGATAATAGCAGGGTGTCAATATCCGGCTCTAAGGGCCAAAGCAAATTCTTTTCCAGCCTCATAGGCCTCTTGAAGATACTCTTGATGCTTTAATACATCCCCTTCAAAATCGAGCTCTCTATATAAAAGGGCCTTCCAAAGCTCTGTATCCAGAATATCAAAAAAATATTTTAGAGTGAGAAGGGTTCCCTCAAAAAGCCTTTTCCCTCTGGTGGCCCCAACAGAAATAAAAAGCCCTTTTCGCTTGGGTTTCCATTGTCCATAGGGGATCTTATCGATCCAATGCTTTTTAACCCAAAGGGATTGGCAGCGATCCATCAAGATCTTTGTATGGGCACTCACCGTATAAAAGAAGATGGGCGAGGCCAGCATCACCCCATGACATGCAAGGAGCTGATCGTACACCTCCTGAAAATCATCCTGGATCACACACCTTCCCGTTTCCTTACACCCATAGATTTCAAGACAGGGAGACATCTGCAAATCCCCGAGCACTATTTTTTCTACTTGAGCACCGGTATCCAAAGCTCCTTGAACGGCATGGTCTAAAAGGAGGGTTGTATTCCCTTGTCGCCTCGGGCTTCCATAAATAGCCAGAATTTTTTTCATCGATATTGCTCCCGGGTCTTAAAAATCTTATCCTTCATACATAAATTAATCAAATCGAATGTTGAGTTCTTTAGAACCACTTTCTGAGGGGGACCCTATGAAAAAGCCATCCCATTTGAAACGGCTATTGAAAGATCTATTCTCTTCTCAACCCTTGGCCGTCTTGGCCACTCAATCCAATGGACAACCCTATGGCAATCTGGTGGCCTTTGCCGCAACTGAAGACCTCAAAAGTTTGTTGTTTGCGACGGTACGGAATACACGAAAGTTTGCAAATATTACAACAGATCCGAGGGTGGCGATGGTTATGGATAGTCGGACGAATCAAAGAGTCGATTTTCGAAGGGCGGTGGCTGTTACAGCAACCGGCATTGTTGAAGAAGTAAAAGGGTCAGAGAAAAATCAACTCCTGAAACTCTATCTTTTGAAACATCCCCACTTAAAGAGATTTGTGACTTCAACGCGTTGCGCTCTTCTCAAGGTGAATGTAAATTCTTATGTCGTTGTGAGAAGATTCCAAAAGGTTGTCGATCTTTGCATGAAAGAATAAATCGTTTAAATGAAGTTTGTCCTCCTTAGAGAATTATGCCTCCGAAAGGAAACAATACTCAATTGCTGTCCAACGGGCAGCTTCGGTTGCTTTGCGAGCAGAACCCACTTTAGAAAAATTTTTTCACAATTCTGGGAACAAGATCGAAAAGGACTCCTCACCTGGTTTTCGGTCGAATTGGAAGGTTATATCCATCCGATCGTTCCTTAATCCAAGAGAAACAGGTTCCCTTCCTTGATCCGCATCGATATGGGTGATGGAACGAGCTATGGTGATAATTCGATTGGCAATATCAGGACTTGGGGCAGGAAGCTGGTACTTTCCCCTGGAATCAATCGAAAAGAGAACCTTTCCATCCTTTGACCTTTGGAGAGAAATTCTTTTGGCCTTCTCAGTTGCCCCATAAAATATTCCAAGGCCAAGAAATTTAAGGGCTAATTCATCCGGATCGCCGGTGGGGTCTCCAGAAACCCCCTTGGCTGCTTTCTCAAGCTCCTTTTTCGGATCGGTCTCCATGAAGCAGTCACAGAACTCTTGCAGTCTTTGATGATAGCTACGATCGTCCTTGATCATCATTAATCCCTCCTCTCTTCTTTTCACCTGAAATGTAATGATCATGGGTGGTGAATTCAAGAGGAAATTTTTCACATCTTCCCCACGTCCTGCCCTCAAGGGGAGAAGAAGATTCTTCGAATATTTGATTTAAGGGAACCTCTAATAATTTCCAATTTGTCACTCCCGCGCAAGCGGGAGTCCAGTAATGTCAAAAGCTTATGGATTCCTGCTTTCGCAGGAATGACATTTTTAGAGGTAGCCTTAAGTCAATGAGTTATCATAGGTGAGTGATTATGATAAAACTAAAAATAGAAAAGGCGGTGGTGACGATGGCCAAGAGAATTGATCGAAATATGGGAGGGGGATGAGTTGTTTTATTTTCTTTTTTTTAGCTTTTTTAGAATGTGGTCTGACATTTTCTGAGTGAGGTCTTCGATGATCTCGATCTCTTTTGCAGTGATACCATCCCAATGAATTCCTGCGACCACCACGACATTCCTTCTTAATTCAGTCGCTAATTTTTCAGAGATCTTTTTCACAATCGCGTCCTCTTTATGGCCGATGAAGGTAAAATTAGATGAAGTGGCGCTCCATTTTTTTGGATCTCTCAGGCTCGGCCTCGGGATGGCCATTCCTACGGCCCCAATATGGGGTCTCGTCCCTCCCCAAATGGAGACCAGAAGGTCCTGTCCCATCCTCTGGGTGTAGGCGTGAAGCTTGAACTTACCTTTTGAAATACTAACCATAAATTTTTTCATCGTTTTAAGTCAGGGTTTACTTTAAATCTTTTTCGAGGTGAAAATACTTCACCGTATGCCAGGCTAAAGGTACCTTTTTCTCGTCTATTCTTGAGGCTGACACCGCCGCAAGATAGCCCACACACTAGCTTACTGGATACTAGATCTCCTCTGTCGGCAGAGTTCCCCATCGAGTAAAGAGGTGATGATCGATGGAAAATAGGTCCAGGACCTTTCCTATGGTGTGGTCAATCACCTCTTCGATCGTTTTTGGCTGGTGGTAGAAAGCGGGAACTGGAGGCATGATAATCCCGCCCATTCTCGTCACCTTGACCATTAATTCAAGATGACCCTCATGCAGTGGCGTTTCCCGGACCAAAAGCACTAACCTTCTCCTCTCTTTTAACGTCACATCAGCAGCCCTGACGAGGAGGTTATGGCTATACGAATGGGCGATCGCCGAGAGGGTCTTGATTGAGCAGGGTGCCACGATCATTCCATCTACTCTAAAAGAGCCGCTTGCTAGGCTGGCTCCCAGATCCTCTATGTCGTGGACATAGGAGGCGATCGACTTGAGGTGTTCGAGTGGATAACGGGTTTCGATCTCTAAATTTTTCAATCCTGCCTGAGTGATGATGAGGTGAGTTTCGACGCTCAGTTGGGAAAGAACCTCCAGAGTCCTCACCCCGTAGATCACACCGGAGGCACCGGTGATTCCCACAATCATCTTTTCCATCTCTTACTCCTTCTGTTTACAGTCCATACTCCTTCCACCGGCTTTGGACTTTCTTAACCATTTCCTCGTCCAGCTTGATTTCAGTAGGTTTTCTTTCCCATTCATAGGGGATGCAAGCATCCATGATGATTCGGGAGACGATTTCCCTTGCCTCGATGGGAAGGGCCGGATCGAGAGGAGTGGAGCGTCCCCTTTTGATGATCTGAGTACTTCGATAAGGATCGTAGCGCATGGCTAATGCCCACAGAATACGATCGATATCATCTGCTCGGATGTCGTCATCCACAACAATGACCCCCTTCATCCCATAGTGCCCGGTGGTCGTGGAAATGACGGCTGTTCCTACTTGCATCGAGTGACCGGGGTACATCTGCCTGACCGACACAATGCCCCAGAATCGCCCCCCCATTTCAGGCGGGATATAAACCGATTGGACTCCCGGAACTTTCATATTCTCAAGGTCTGTCCAGAGAGTAGCCGTACGGTTCAACGATTGAATCATGTGGGTATCGGTCACAGGTTTGCCAACAGAGGTAGCCCAAAAGGTAGGATTCTTCCGATGGAGAATTCGTTTTACGTAAAAGACGGGTTTTGGCCATTCCTCTCCTGTCTTTCCGGAATAGTATCCGGTATATTCTCCAAAGGGGCCCTCCTCCTGAAATTTGGACGGATCGGTTTCAATCTCTCCTTCCAAGATCAGCTCAGCAGTCGCAGGCAGGGGTAAGCCCGTGAGATCGCTTTTGATCACCTCGCAAGGAGCTCCTCTCAATGCTCCCACAATATCATATTCGCACACACTGGCAGAAACCAGAGTGCTCCCCGCCAGGAAGAGGAGAGGATCGCATCCGATGACCGCGGCAGCGGGCATGGTCTTCTTCACCTTCTGATATTTCTTGAGCATGAAGTCTGCATGCTTTCCCTTGATGATTTGGACTCCAGTCGTCTTTTCATCTAAAATCTGCATTCGATAAGTTCCCAAATTGATCCAATCGGTGTCCAGATCCTTGGTGATGATGAAGGACGCCGTTCCGATGAAGCGGCCCCCGTCCATTGGATAGAATTTCGGGACCGGGAAGTTGAAAAGGTTGACCTCCTTGCCCTGAATCACATTTTCCAAAACAGGTCCAGTTTTCACCTCCACCGGCGGGATCAGCTTTTTCGTGGTCAACTCCATCCACCTCTTTGCCATGTCGCACATGGAGAAGTTTAAAGGCATTTCAAGAGCGATGGCCAGACGTTTTGGAGAGGTAAAAGCACTGGCCAATAGGGGGATCTGGTAACCTTTTACCTTTTCAAAGAGCAGGGCAGGCCCTTTCTTCTCCTCATTCAATTTTGCGATATGGGAAAGCTCAAGGTTCCAATCGACCTCCGTCTTTATCCTTTTTAAATCTCCTTCTGCTTCACACTTTTGCATGAATTCTCTCAGATCCATAAAAACCTCCTCTCTTTATGATGATTTCTAATCTCTAAGGTCGACAGCACATTCAATGGCGTTCTCTCATGGATGAGGGCGAATTGGGTTTTGCCTAATCATCGAGTCTATGATTTCAACCGCCCTCGCGGCAAAGGCAGGCTCGCTGATATGGACATCCATCTCCTCCACAGGGATTCGGGGGTTGAGGATCGCCTTCAGATGGTCAACAAAAACCT
Source organism: uncultured Syntrophaceae bacterium (assembly GCA_964390545.1). Lineage (GTDB taxonomy): Bacteria > Desulfobacterota > BSN033 > BSN033 > UBA1163 > CAYMJV01. Next base: position 29,426 of record CAYMJV010000018.1, on the reverse strand, counting down.
GGTCTACCTCGGGATCAAAAAATTCCATCCCCGGTTTATCGGCTTCAGACCAACCCCTCTTCGGGGCGAGGACATGGACAGGTCCTGAGGATCGGTTCAACTTCTCCGCGATGATTCTGGCGAATTCTTTCATCTCCTCCGGACCCATGCGCACGCAGAAGCGGACATCATGCCCATGCCTCCTTCTTCCCTTCAATTGGTCCGGCATCGGATAGAAAGGGCTGAAGACAGCGTTATCCAGCCCTCCAGGTGCAAGGACGAGAGGGATCCCCATCCTGCCCGCAGTTTCCAATCGCGTCGGTCCGATCCCCTTACAGTACCCGCCGAACATCTCATCCGCGAACTCATGAGGCGTCAGGTCGAGCACTCCGGCCACCAGACCCTCGCTGATAAATTCCTCCATGGCCATCCCGCCGCATCCATTTGCATGGAATGCAATCATTTCGTATCCCCTCTTCTGAAGATGGGGTTCCGCAAAAAGGGCACAGGCGGAGTTGATCCCATAGGCGGTGATCGCCACCATGGGCTTTTCTTTCTGAAGGGTGGAGCCTTCTTCGATCATTCCACAGATGGCATGACAGGCCTGACCGAGGATGAGACGCAAGAATGCGTTGGAACCCAGAAGATCGGCTACGGAATGGAACATAACAATATCTTTTATCTCGATGTACTCCCGAATATTTCTCGAGGCCACCGTCGAAACGACCATTTTGGGGAGCCCGAAGGGAAGGGAACGCATGATAAAGGTTGCGATGGATGTTCCCGTACCGCCTCCCAGTCCAAATACCCCGTCAAGCTTCCCCTCCCGCAAGAGACGCCGGGCGAGGATGGCGCCGCCTTCCTGAACCACCTTCACCGCGCCGGATCGGTCGCCCTTCCTGATGAGCGGATCGAGATCGTATCCTGCGGCCCTCGCCACTTCCTCCCGTGAGATATCTGGCGGAACAAAAGGTTTTTCAAGGAGGCCGACATCCATCAATACAGGGTGGATTCCGAGCTTCTGGATGCATTCCTTTACATAAACGGTTTCTCTTCCCTTCGTATCCAACGTGCTAATGACGAGGAGATGCTTCTTCATCCTTTTCCACCCCGGGCAGTTGAAATTATCTTTTGAAAGGGGAAGCTTGTCAACTCATTTCTATTTATATTTGAATAACTTTAAGTTATAATGGCCGCCGATGAGAAAGAGAAAACTCCTCCGATCTTCCTTAAATTCCCTCCTTGTCTTCCATGAGGTGGCGAAGCACAAGAGTTTCTCAAAGGCGGCTGAAGGATTGTTCATCTCTCAGCCTGCTGTCACCAAACACATCAAAGACCTGGAGCTGAAGGTGGGGATGGGCTTGATTCAAAGGGGAAGGGGCGGGTTCTCCCTGACCGAGGCCGGAAAGACCCTATTCAGATATACTCATAAAATCTCTTCTCATCTCATGGAGCTGGAGAATCGCTTAGGAAATCTCCAAAAGGACCAATATGGATTATTGAGAATAGGAACGACGGAATCCTATTCGAAATGCCTCATGCCAAGGATCCTTTCGGGATTTCAGGCCTTCTCCCCCTCGATGAAGATCGCTTTGGATGTAGGGAGTTCGGAGGAGATTGAAAGAAGTCTCCTCACTTATCGAAATGATGTGGCTTTAATTGGAATGACAAAGATATCCTCTAAATTTGAATCGATTCCTTTCTTAGAGGAAGACCTCGTCCTCATCGTCTCCCCTAACCATCCTCTGGCTCAAAGGGATGAAATTTCCCTTAAGGAACTTGGAAAATATCCCTTCATCATCCGGGCTAAAGGCTCAACGACTCGAAAGATCGTGCTCCAGGCCTTTAAGAACCTAAAGATTCAACCAGCGTTACTGATCGAGGCAGGGAGTTCCGAATTCATCAAACAGTGGGTCTCCGAAGGGAGGGGCGTTTCGGTCATTGTGAAGCGAATAGGGGAAGATGAAGAGAGAAGAGGGATGATTAAAACTGTTCCCCTGGCGGAAGACCTTCATCTGGAGGTGGCTATTCTCTGTCTGAGAGAAGAACGTTCAAACCCGGGAGTCAGGGCGTTTGTCCGCTACATGGAGAGTAAAGAAAAGGGTTTGATAAGGAATTAGGACATGATTTTCCCTTGGTTTGGAAGCCTGCCGGAAGCCTATCTGAAATATGACTTCTCGTTATAGGGCCATAAGAAAATTTGTAAGAAAATTTGTATTGACAACATGCACCTGAAAGAGGTAATTAGCAAAGAAGATTTAAACGTATAGCCCTGTCCTTCCAACAATTTAATTTAAAAAATTTCAAAGAAAGATGCCTTTGTTTTCAAGGGAGAAGTCCCTTGAATTTCTATTTCACAAATCAAGTCGAAAAGGAGGTGAAAGGGTAAGTCTTTATTTTTAAAGAGGATTTTTTATTAATATCTTAAACCTCAAGGGGGAAATGAAAGGAGGGAAGTTTAAGATGGCGCAGAAAAAAGGTTTTCCAATGCCGATGGAGGTGCAGTATCCAAAAGAATTGGAAGGTTGGGAGGAGATGTATCCGTCACACTATCTCTTCTCCAAGGAAAGGGGGGAATGGGAAAACAGACATTTCTGGTATCAAGACAAGATACATGACCCGGAACCTATGCCTCCTCTTGACCTGATATTCCATGAGGCGTGGCAGATTTCTCTCGCCCAGTACACTACCCGGGTATTTTGTATACCCCCGGCGCAAGGCATCGCCCAGAGAATGGTCGGTTGTTACATGTTTATCGCTCCTGTGGAGCCACCGCCGCCGGAGATTATTGAAGAGAAGGCTAAGCTGTTTGGGAAGCGGGCCTTCTACATATTTGAGCACTATGATGAGCTGTGGGAGAAATGGCTTAATAAGTTTCAGGCACTGGGCCGGCAAATGGCAGATGTAAAAATACCTGAAGAATTGCCCAAGTACGTTCCTGAAGAACTGGTTTTGCCAGCTCCACAAGGCTATTACGCCTCCTACGAGCTAATCGAAGCTTTCAACATGCTGGTGAATCAAATGTTTAAGGGCTGGCAGTATCACTTCGAGATGTTGAACCTGACCTATCTGGCCTACCTGATGTTTGCTGACGTAGCCAGGAAGCTGTTCCCGGGGATAAGCGAGAGTGCTATCGGCATGATGGTGTCTGGTGCTGATGTATCCATGTTTCGCCCTGAGGCGGAGCTCTGCCGGCTGTCTAGGCTGGCAGTTTCATCTCCAAAAGTAGCCAACATCATCAAAAGTGATGCATCTACTGAACAAAAGATAGCGGAACTCAGAAAGACAGAGGAGGGGAAAAAATGGCTTGCTGATATGGAAAAGGTCAAAAACCCGTGGTTTTATATATCATGCGGAAGTGGATGGTTCTATTACGAGGGGAGCTGGCTTACTAAGCTGGACATCCCGTTCAGCTATATGAAGAGCTACGTCGAGAGGCTGGGCAAGGGGGAGAAGATAGAGCGGTCACTCGAAGAGATAAGTCGAAAAAGAGACGAGATTGTCGCCGAGTACAGAAAACTGATTAAGTCTGACGAAGATAAGAAATCGTTCGAGGATGCCTTTAAGACGGTCAGGGGAATATACAAGTTTGCTGAAGACCACCTTTTCTGGGTGGAGCACTGGTTGCATACCATATGGTGGCAGAAGATAAGGGACATCGGCAAACTCTTCGTTCAACGGGGGATGTTGAAAGAAACAGATGATATATTTATGTTTAACAGGTTTGAAGTGCCCGAGCTGATAGAAGAGCTGGTAATCGCATGGGCCCTGGGTGAAGGTATCCCGCTGAGAAGCAAGTACTATATGGACAAGGCAGAGAAGCGGAAGAGGATACTTGAGGCAGCCAGGAAGTGGAACCCGATACCGGCTCTGGGCGTCCCGCCTGAAGAGGTTGCCGAACCATTTACGGTGATGTTATGGGGAATTACAACGGAGAAAGTTCAAGAATGGCTAAAAGGGATGGGTGTGGTTCCAAAAGATGTGACCGAACTGAAAGGATTTGCTTCATCCGCAGGGATCGTCGAAGGAAAGGTGAGGGTTGTTAAATTTCTTGAGGAGCTCACCAAGATTGAACAGGGTGAAATACTGGTTTGCCCGACGACCAATCCGGCCTGGGCTCCTATCTTCACCAAAATCAAAGCCTCCGTCACGGACATCGGCGGTCTGACCTGCCATGCCGCTATTGTATGCAGGGAATATGGAGTCCCATCGGTGACCGGTACAGGAATTGCTACTTCTGTCCTCAAAACAGGCGATACCGTAAAGGTTGACGGAAACACAGGGATTGTAAAGATATTGAAACGAGCCTAAGAAGCTTTAGGTTTGAGGTTGGAGGCTCGAGGCAACTGCTGAGAAGCAGAAAATGTTATACCTTAAACCTCTAACCTCCAACCTTCTTCATTCATATGGGGTTTATATGCCTTATACCTTATGGTTTCAAAAAGCGGGAAAGGAGGCTCTCAATCTGGTCGGAGGTAAGAATGCCAGCCTGGGGGAGTTGATCAGAGCGGATATCCCGGTCCCCCCCGGTTTTTCAGTCACAACAGAGGCTTATCATGAGTTTTTGATTGATGGTAACATTAAGGAAAAAATCGAGAAGATCCTGTCGCAGATTGGGCTTCAAGACGTCGCTTCCCTAGACGACGCTAGCAAGACGATTCGTGAACTAATTAGAACAACATCCATGCCGAAGAGGATAGAGGACGCCATATGCTCTAACTATGAAGCCTTGGCTCAAGTGTGCGAGGTACCAGATATCCCCGTGGCAGTCCGATCGAGCGCAACCGCCGAGGATCTGCCTGGAGCGAGTTTCGCTGGACAGCAAGATACCTTCCTTTGGGTGAGAGGGTGTGAAGAAGTCCTGGATAAGACAAAGTCATGCATGTCGAGCCTCTTCACTTCTCGAGCCATATCCTATCGAATGAAGATGGGATTTCCTCACGAGAAGGTATTGATCAGCGTTGGGGTCCAAAAGATTGTGGATGCCAAAACGGCAGGGGTCATGTTCACCCTCAACCCTGTCAATGGAGATCCCTCGAAGGTAATCATTGAAGGGAGTTGGGGACTGGGAGAGCCAGTCGTCTCCGGACAGGTGAATCCGGATAAATTTGTCGTCGACAAGGTCACCAAAGAGATCGTAAGGACGATCTCCCAGAAATGGATTGAGTGCATTTTCCATCCTGAGAAAGGCATGGTCTGCCATCTTGACGTCCCTCGTGAAAGGCAGGAGATACAATGCATCGAGGATCAAGAAATCCATGAACTTGCAAGGTATGCGAAAAAGATTGAGGAATATTATCGATCTCCTCAGGACATCGAATGGGCCATTGACAAACATCGGCCTTTTCCCCTCAATATCTTCATGGTACAGAGCCGGCCTGAGACCGTCTGGAGTCAGAAGAAAAAAGAGCCAGTCCTTGGAAAGAAAAGCGCTTATGACTTGCTGATGGAGAAGGCTTTACAACGTATAAAAATTCAGTCCTGAGCCACTGAGTCGGGAAGTACAACTCGTGTCGGTCACTTGGTAATAAACGTTTGCGGAAAAGAAGAAACCAATTTTGAAATGACGAGATGATTAAATCATCTCATCATAGAAGGAGGGAACATTTATGGGAAATGAAAAACCACCGGAAAAAATCGGTATCGGCCCCTCCGGAAGATTAGGAGGACTCATTCAATTCATTATTTTCGCTATCATCGGGATTATCATATTCGTCTACGGCATCTCTCCAGCATCCATCGTTTTGAAGATCATCCCTGCCACACTCATCATGCTCATCGCCCTCGGCCACTTGGTCCTACTGGGTGATAACTGGCCATGGGCACCTCCAGCCGGCAATTGGACGCCTGCGAAATCCCGTTTTGTCGCAGGAATTGGGATGACAATCCTCTGGGCCATCTTCACCTTTGTTGTATTGCTCTTTATGAAATTCATCTATCCCAAATGGCCAATAGGCCCACTCTATCTTTGGTTTGGGGTCATCGGGTTCTGGGCTACCCTCCTTTACGGAGTGGTTTGGGGGGGATGGCCTTTTAAGGGTAAAGTCCATCCCTGGGGAATGATGGCCATCAGTTTCATTATTGTAATGGTCGTTTCTATTCTCATCTGGAATTTCTTAACCAATCTTGGTGGAACACCTCTTGCTGACACCCCAATAAACCATAAAGGCCCCTTAAATGTGGACTGGCTGACAGGATACCTCGTCTGGTCTATTGCTTGGTTCTTCGTCTTCAGCCCTGTCTTTACTACCCAAGGATGGCCCTTTGCCAAATGGGGTCAACCAGGCACAGCCATTGGGCAGACGATTCTTGCCCACATTTTAGGGTATATCTTCTGGAAAGGGAGCCTGGGTCTTGGCCTCAGCCCAAGCTTCTCATTTGCTGCGGTGGGCTCCTCCCTCATTTTCTGGTCTCTGGTCCATTCCTGGCATCTCCAGTTTTGGGGAGTGACAAAATTTACCTTTTTTAAAAGAGCCATTTCGGCATTTATCATCCAGGTTATCATCATTATCATATGGATTATCATCATAAGGGCGATCCTTGGCCCTGCTGCCAGTGCCATAGCAGCTGCGAAACTTCCCGCTGATGTGAATATCCTTATCATCTATCTCAATCTCTGTATTGTTGGACCAGCTTTGATTGCACACAATGCCTTCTGGCTCAGATGGCCATTGACACTGCCCAATCCACCAGGAACGCCACCCCCTAACCAGGCGGCATAATAAAGTAAGCCCTGGGAGAACCCTCCCAGGGCTTAATCACTTCTGAGCGGATCTTCGAGGATTGCGAGATTTGAAACACGCCCTTATTTTTGTTTTAGTTTCTGCGCCACCTGAAGGACGGTTTCTACATAAGGTTCACTTCGGTTATAAGCCCAGAGAATGCGCTTTTTCTTTTGTAGGGGCAGGTTCTTTTGCCACCCATGAGACTTTAAGTAATTTCCAATGCTAAAGATCGCCTCCTCTCGGCTGAGGAGCCACTTCTCAAAACTCTCTTCGCTCAAGGCATAATTGAGATAACTGGAAGGTATGAATTGAGCCATGCCCATGGCCCCCGCATGTGATCCAAAGACCTCCAAAGGATCGATCTTCTCCTGGCGAATGATATTGAGAAAACATTTCAGTTCTTGATAAGCCCATTCGGCCTTCCTTCTGGACCGACTCTCTATCCATTCACACGATACTTCGGGATCCAATTCTCGGAAGGTATCACAATTCTTACGGAGGTTCTCTGGAGAGCCCATGAGAGCGATGCTGGCGAGTGTGGGGAGGACGCGAAATCTTCCAATATTCTCCCCAAATCTTGATTCCACCAGGAGGATGGCAACCGCCACTTCCTTATCTACTTGGAATCGTTTTTCCATCTGTCTCAAGGTTTTGAAATTATGATTGAGAAATTTTTTTGATAAAAGGATCAATTCCGGGCTGAGAAATTGGGTATATCGTTCCGGCATCTCATTGGAATAGAGGGAGATTGTCGTCAGGGCAGGGAGGAACTCTGCCCGAGAATCTGAAAACAATCTTGATAAGAATTCGAAGTCAAATCCTTCCTGTGAGAGACGGTAGATTAAAGGTTGATAAAAAGAGGGGATTTCATCGGATTCGTTTCCATAGGCTCCAGAAGAGGACATCACAAGGAGGATTAGAATTAAATAGCGAATCCTATGATCCGACCTACGGTTAATCATCAGTCGAAATTTAGCAGGTTCTCATTTATTTTTCAATGTCTTAAATGAAAATATTGTATAATTGAGCCAAAGAAATGAAAATTTTATTAGCCTCTCTCAGCCTCGTTTTCATTTTGGCTCAGATCCCTTTCTTCTCTCAAGAGCCGGAGAAACCCAAGGAAGAGGAGTCACCGGTCAAAGGATGGAAGATGGTATCCTCCTTTGCTGTCCCTTCTACCCAATATTCGAGAGCCGGAAAAGGGATCATCAAAGCCGAAAGCCTAGGCGGCCGATCCTCGCTTTTCAAGGAGGTAAAAGAGAAGGAGAAGAACTATCCCGTCCTCTCATGGGGATGGAAGATATCGAATGTGGTGCATTCTGCCATCGAAACGAAAAAGGACCGATTTGATGCTGCCGCCCGGGTCCTGATCGTCTTCGGGAAAGAAAAGAGTTACAGGATCTTTGGAGGGGGGGAACCCGTCGGTTTGAAAATTGAATACATCTGGGCGACTCGTCTTCCTAAAAGCCATGCCTTTGATCACCCCGGAGAGAAGGATTGTAAAGTTTTTGTCCTGGAATCCGGGGACGGAAAGGCAGGGCAATGGGTATATGAAATGAGGAATATCCAAAAAGATTTCAAAACAGCCTTCGGAACAGAATTTCCCGGTGTTCTAGCCATCGGCATCCAAACCGACACCGGCCACAGCAACGAACAGGTCACCGCCTATTATTCCGAACCTATTCTAAGGAAGAGATAATCAAACGGTATCCATCCTTTTCTTTTGACACCATCTGCCCTTTATAATATACTGCTTTCACCCAGAGGGGAGCCATTCCTTTCAAAATTAACTCTTAGGAGGAGATCACATGATGGAACGGAAAAAGATTTGGATACCTATAGTCCTTCTCACTGCTATTATGATGTTGCTAACAGCCTGCGGCGAAAAGAAGAAACCGGAATCTGCAAAAGCTCCAGAAACAGCCCCTGTCACCTTCGGTGTCATTCTGGTTGGACCCTATAATGACCACGGCTGGAGCGAAGCCCATTATGCTGCAGGCAAGTACGTCGAATCGAAAATCCCTAATGCAAAGATGATCTACGTAGATAATGTCAACCCGGGGGCTAAACCAGGCGTCACGGTGCCACAGGTGGTGGATGATCTGGTTTCCAAGGGGGCCAAGATCATCTTCACCACTTCGGACGACTTCAAGGATGGCACACTCGAAGCAGCCAACAAACATCCGAATATGCCCTTCATCAATGTCTCAGGAGACCATGCGTGGAAGGAAGGAAAGGACTTCAAGGCCCCTAAGAACTTGAGCAACTTTATGGGAAGAATGGAGTATGGCAAGATGATCGCTGGTTGTACTGCAGCCTTGACAACGAAGACAGGTAAAATTGGTTATCTCGGTCCTCTGATCAATGATGAAACCCGTCGGCTGGCTGCATCGGCTTACTTGGGGGCCAAATATACTTGGACCAACATACTCAAAAGGGATCCCAAGAAACTGAAATTCAAGGTGACTTGGATCGGGTTCTGGTTCAATATCCCAGGCCAGACTCTCGATCCGGCAAAAGTCGCGGCTGACTTTTACAATACCGGCTATGATGTGGTGATATCTGGAATCGATACAACGGAGGCGCTCATTGAAGCCAATAAGAGGGCCAAAGCAGGAAAGAAGGTCTGGGCGATCCAATATGACTATAAGGATGGCTGCAGAGAAGGGGAGGACGTTTGTCTTGGCGCTCCCTATTTCAACTGGGGACCAGCCTACCTCAAGGCTATGAAGCTGGTGATGGAAGCCAAATGGAACCAATATTGGGACTGGAACGGTCCGGACTGGAAAGATATCAATGACCCAGATTCGAGCGCAGTAGGCTTTATGAAAGGTAAAGCCCTGAGCCAAGAGAATGCTGTGAAGGTGGATACCTTCATCAAAGGGTTGGCGGATGGCTCTATCCATCTGTTCAAAGGCCCACTCCAATTCCAGGACGGAAAAGTCTATCTCAAGGAGGGCGAGGTAGCCACAGATCTTCAGGTCTGGTACTTGCCGCAACTCCTGAAAGGAATGGAAGGCCCGAGTAAATAGATTGTTTTCCCGAATGAGACGAATGACGGCGAATAATTTGAATGGAGCATTAGGAAAATTCGCTGTCATTCGTCTTTTTTTTAAACCATGAAGGTCGAACTCAGAGATATCCAAAAATATTTCGGAACCATTCGTGCCAATGACGGTGTGACATTATCGATCGAGCCGGGTACTCTCCATGGGGTGTTAGGTGAAAACGGAGCAGGAAAGAGTACCCTGATGAAAGTCCTTTCGGGATTTCTCTCTCCTGATCGAGGCGAGATTCTACTCAATGGCAGACCCGTTCGTTTCCGTTCCCCTGCCGAGTCAGTCGCTCTCGGCGTTGGCATGCTGCACCAGGATCCTCTGGACTTTCCAGCCCTCCGCGTCATTGACAATTTTCTATTAGGCTCCCCTGAAGGTTGGTGGCTGGATCGGCACCGAAACCGAAGCAGGCTGATCGAGTTGGCATCTCAATTTGATTTCAAGCTTGACCCTGATGCCTTGGTCTCTGATTTGAGTATTGGTGAGAGGCAACAACTTGAAATCATTCGTTTGTTGAGACTGGGGGTGAGCGTTCTCATTCTCGATGAACCCACTACAGCGATCTCGGCTCAGCAGAAAGAGAAACTGTTTGAAACGCTTCATCAATTGGCAGGGCAAGGCAAGACCGTGATCTTTGTGTCCCATAAATTAGAAGAGGTGAGAAGTTTGTGCAGTATGGTAACGGTCATGGCACATGGCAAGGTCACAGGTGAAGCGATCATGCCCTGTCCAACGGAAGAACTTGTACAGATGATGTTTGGCCGAACCCTCACGGTTGGCAGGCGATGTGCTGTGGCATTCGGCAAACCCCTTCTCGAGTTGGAGAACATCACGGTGAGCGACTGGCGGCTTGAAGTGAAAGGCCTTTCCCTTGAGGTACGATCGGGTGAAGTGATTGGGCTTGCGGGTTTGGAGGGCAGCGGCCAGCACCTGGTTTTGAAGGTCTGTGCCGGATTGCTAAGGCCTTCAGCGGGCCGTATACGGATTGCTGCTCAGGATATGACCGGAAGACCGTTTCGCCACTTTGTCGAAGCGGGTGTTGCCTATATGCCTGCAGCCCGTTTGGAAGAAGGTCTGATCGCCGGAATGACATTGACAGAGCATGCAGCCTTGGTTGATCAACATCCCTCCTTTTTTGTCGATTGGACCTTGGCCATGGGGACTGCCACTCAACGTATCGAAGCGTACAACATCAAAGGACAACCGGACACCCTTGTTGAAGAACTTTCGGGTGGCAATCAGCAGAGGGCACTTCTCGCGCTCTTACCTTCTGAACCAAAGCTCCTCTTAATGGAGCACCCTACACGCGGACTCGATATAGAGTCTACGGAGTACATTTGGAAATTGTTACTGAATCGGACCCAGCAAGGAACGGTTATCCTCTTCATCTCCTCTGACCTGGATGAGCTGCTCGATCGAAGTGACCGCATCCTGATCTTCTTTGGTGGAAAGGTGCGCATCTTGGAGACCTGCGAGGCTAATACTTTGCAGTTGGGCGAATCCATAGGAGGCAGAGGCTTTGAATAATTGGGCGATCCAACCGAGCCATCTTCTCCGGATCATTGCAATCCTTTCCGCACTCGTCTTCAGCGCATTCATTTTGCTCATTTTGGGCGCCTCTCCATTGGATGCCGTTGCTCTTATTCTGTCCGGTGCTTTCGGCTCCTCGACCAAGTTGGCCTATGTGATGACTGCATGGGTTCCAGTGCTATTCTGTTCAGCAGGATTGTTGGTGACATTCGCTGCTGGCCTCTGGAATATCGGCATTGAAGGTCAGATCATCATGGGTGCTCTATTTGCTACGGGGCTGATGCAAACACTTCAAGACTCTCTTCAGCCCGCTGTCGTTTTGGTCCTGGCAGCGTTGGCTGGTCTCATGGGTGGCGCATGTTGGGGGATGCTCGCCGGCGCCCTCAGGCTCTATGGCAATGTGAATGAAATCTTTGGTGGCTTAGGACTTAATTTTATTGCTGGAAGTCTCACGGTCTACCTGGTACTTGGTCCTTGGAAAAGGCCGGGCATCGGTTCAACGAGTGGCACACAACCCTTTCCGTCCTCACTTTGGTTACCCGCGTTCAAGGGGTTTCAAGTTAGCCCCATCGAAGTCTTATTGGGACTGATGGCCATGGCGCTTGTAGGTTGGGCGCTGCGAGGGACTCACTTCGGATTACAACTGAAGGCGATCGGGAAAAATTTGCGTGCAGCCTTCTTGAAAGGAATTCCTGTTCAGCAACACATGCTCTCGGCCTTTGGACTATGTGGGGCTTTGGCTGGTCTGGCAGGTTGGGTCCTTGTCGTCGGCACGAGTGCCCGCCATAATCTCTTTCCACTCATCTCAAGTGGTTATGGGTTCTTAGCCATTCTCGTCGTTCTATTAGCAAACCTCAGCGCTTTCTGGAGTGTACCCCTCTCTTTCTTCTTTGCAGCGATTTCAATGGGGAGCCTTCAACTGGCTCTTCAGCGCCAGCTCGACTCCTCCTTGGGAGGCGTGATTCAGGGGATGCTGGTGCTCTCGATCCTTGTTACTAAAGGTCTCCAATCCCGGTTGCTTTCTAGACGGGGGAAGTGAAAGATGGATTTCTCCATTCTCATTGCTTCTGTGCTGGCTGCCTCACCTCCAATCCTGTTTGCTGTTTTGGGGGAAACCATTACAGAGAAGGCCGGCGTCATTAACCTGTCTCTGGATGGCTCCATGTTGCTCACAGCGATGGTCGGGTTCATCGTTGCCCTCCACACGGAGAATGTCATCCTGGGTTTCTGTGCTGGCATGGGAGTAGGCGCATTGATTGCATTCATCATCGCCTTCGTTAGTTTGACACTCCATCAACCGCAGGTCGCAACAGGCTTTGTTTTAACTCTGTTGAGTCGAGACTTGGCTTATGTGATTGGAAATCCCTATGCTCATATTCCCGGACCTCAGGTTTCACACACGCCGATCCCTGGTCTGGTCGATCTCCCTGTGGTCGGCCCGATTCTATTCGATCAGAATCCTGTCGTCTACCTCAGTCTACTGGCGATTTTCGTAGGATGGGCTTATATGTTTAAGACTCGTTCTGGGCTAAATTTACAAGGTTTGGGTGAACGGCCCGCTGCTGCCTTCGTACGGGGTGTGAACGTCCCGGTCATGCGTTATGTTTATACGCTGGTCGGTGGGGCATTGGTGGGGTTGGGAGGAGCATCCTTCTCCCTCATGGTCAAGCCTGGTTGGGCCCGACCTTATGGAATCGAAGGGACAGGTTGGATTGCCCTCGCCATTGTCATCTTTGGCGGCTGGCAACCCCTCCGCGCTGCACTGGGTGCCTACTTTTTCGTCGCCTTGCAGACCGCGGCGAACCTTCTTCAGAGTGTGATGCCGAATATTCCAACCCAACTCTTCTCCACATTACCTTTTCCTCTCATGATCCTCACGCTTCTCCTCGTCACCCTTGGCAATGCCGAATGGATGCATCGAGTTTTAAACCATCTCCCAGAGGGGATGCAGCGATTCCTGATTCGTACACTGAAGACCCTTCAAACGGTGCCACCCGCCTCACTGGGGACCCTTTTCAGAAAAGAATAACGCCCCTGTTACTCCACTCTTTTGCTATGCACTCTTGATTGAATGGTTTTTTCTATTTTCAAAGCATTTGTAGTCTGTAATATTGGTTCATAATCCCTACCTGCCGGCAGGCGTGTCCTCGAAGACTTCTAGACTTTTTTGGAAATCACCCCAAATTTTCCCTTGACAAATGGACAAATGGAAGTTAAACTAAACGCATACCATAGGGGGGTATAGTATATTAGGGAGAGGGGGTTTAATCATGGCAGAAGCCCAGGTGCAAAAAGTCGAGGATCTGAAGAAGGAGATCATGACGGTGCAGGAATTGGCAAAAAAGGTAGAAGAGCTCAAGAGGCAGATTGAGAATATCAAACCCGGAGCTGAAGACAGGGTTTCCATCATCGTCTTCAGCGGCGATCTGGACAAAGTATTGGCTGCCTTTATCATTGCCACGGGTGCCGTGGCCATGGGGATGGAGGCCGTGATGTTCTTCACTTTCTGGGGAACGCCGGTGCTGCGAGATCCCAAAAAGAAAGCAGGCGGAAAGGATCTCATGGGGAAGATGTTCGGCTTCATGCTTCCCAAAGGCCGAGATACGATTAAATTGTCAAAGATGAACATGGCTGGGATGGGGACCGCGATGATGAAATCCCTGATGAAAAAGAAGAATGTCGCCTCTTTGGATGAGATGGTGGAGACGGCAGCGGAACTCGGTGTTAAAATCTATATCTGCGAAATGACCATGGGGCTGATGGGATTCAAAAGGGAAGAATTCATTGATTACCCGAACTTAGAATATGTTGGTGTAGCAACATTCTTAGAACAGGCCAAAAACAGTAAAGTTCAACTTTTCATTTAAGTCGAAAATGAGGGATGAAGGGGTAGACGGAGATGGATTGGTTTTCCTATCTTGTGGCCGGAGTGATGGTCTATGTTGCTGTGGGGGTATTCGTTATAGGCATGGCCCACCAGATTTCCCAATGGCTGGGTGCACCGAAAACCCGGATAAAGACAGGTTACTTTCCAAAACCACACACCTCTGGAGAGAGATGGCTCAAAGTCGCTGAAGACTCCTTTGTCTTTCCAGAGGTGATCAAGTTTGACCGGTGGATGTGGATCTTCACGATTCTTTTTCACTTTGGCCTGCTGGGTGCCTTTGTTGGCCATCTAAGACTCCTTCAGGAGTTTACTCCTTTGGTAGATTTGCTGGGATCCAAAGGCATGGACCGTTTTGCCTCTTGGAGCGGAGGCTTCATGGGGGTCGTTCTGATTGTAGGACTCCTCTATTATCTCCTTCGCCGATTGAACTTTCCCTTCAGGGAGGTGTCGGTCCCTGAAGATTACATCCTTCTGGTTCTGCTCATTCTTACCGTTGTTATGGGAAATCTGATGCGCTTTACCGGGGATATTCATGTAGGAGGATACCGGGCCTATCTTCAAAGCCTATTGAGTTTCCGACCTGCTTTCCCAGAGGCTCTAGCCGCTTCATCTACCAAATGGGCTCTGGTCTTTCATGTCCTGTTTGCCAACCTTGTCTTCATCTTTTTTCCATTTAGCAAACTGGTTCATGTGATTGCCACATTTCCAGCGAACCTGGCGAGGCGACGATAAGAAATTCGAAAAGGAGGAAATCATGAGCGACGAAATCAAAGTGAGTAAGACAATGGATTTAAAGGGATTGCCCTGTCCTCAGCCCGTGATCAAAGTCAGCAAAGGGATCAAGGAGATAGAGGTCGGGCAGATTTTAGAAGCCATCACTACTGATCCTGGAGCCCTTTCTGATTTTCCGGCCTGGGCTCGAACAAGTGGCAATGAAATTTTGAAGACGGAACAGGAGTCTGGACTGATTCGATTCTTAATAAAAAGGGCGAAGTAAGAGAAAGAAGTATCAGAAAGAGACTGGTCATGGAAAAAGAGAAAAAAGAAAAGCTGCTTGATCTTTTTCGATCTAAGCTCGACAGACCCATGCGGTACTACTTGGATGTCTGTACCCGGTGTGGCATCTGTAAAGATGCCTGTTTCGCCTATGCCTCGGTTCCCAAGGCAGAGTATACACCCGTCTGGCGGGCCGAGGTGGTTAGAAAGATATACAAAAGGTATTTCAAATGGACCGGCAAACTCTTCCCTTTTTTAGGAGAAAGCAAGGAGATCGATGACGAAACGATGAAGCAACTGTATGATGCGGCCTACACGTGTACTGGCTGCCGGAGATGTATGATGTACTGTCCCTTTGGCATCGATACACAGGCGATTCAGTCAATTGCCAAGCTGCTGTTAATCGGGAATGAAAGTGCTCCTGAGGAACTTTCCATGTTGGCAGATACTTCGATTGAGAAGGGGAAACATCTTGAGCTGTACAAAGCATCGTTTGTCCAGGGGATCAAGAATCTTGAAAAGGAAGTCATTTCAAAATGGAAGGGAGAATCTGACCAGGTCATCCCTTTAGATGTGGAGGGAGCGAGTATCCTCTACGTGGCGCTGGCAGGAGCCCATTCCATCATCCCAACGGCTTCCATTCTCAATGCAGCCCGAGAGAACTGGACGCTGAGCTTCTTCGAGGCGGTCAACTTCGGTGCCTTTGTGGGAGATCCGATCAAAACGCAGATGATCGCTAAGCGAATCATCAATGAGGCAATCCGGTTGAAGGTGAAGGAGGTCACGATCTGCGAATGCGGAACAGCCTATCGGGTTATGAAGCATCTTGTGGGAGAGCAACCCTTTCAGGTTTCACATATTGCTGAAGTGATGGCAAGGTATCTCAAAGAAGACAGAATCAAGGTAGAAAGGGATCGAACCAAAGGGCTCATCACTTACCATGATCCCTGTCAGTCTACCAGAAACAGTGGGGTGATAGAAGAACCTCGTTATGTCCTGAATCAGTTGACTTCCAATTTCGCAGAAATGACTCCGAACAGAGAATATAACCTTTGCTGCGGCGGAGGGGGAGGGCTGGTGGCCCTGGAAAATGAGACATTCAGAGAAGAAACTGGAAAGGCGAAGGTCAATCAGATTAAAGAAACCGGAGCAGCCATCGTCGTCACAGGCTGCGAAAACTGCCACACCCAATTGAAGTTTCTTAGTGATCGGTACAAAACTGGGGTCAAGGTGGAGTTCTTGACTAATTTGGTCGCCAACTCTTTGGTTCTGGAATAATGTGACGAAGAATGCATAGGGGGAGTGTGAGGTGAATATTGAACGGCAAAAGAAAGATGTTTTAGTGAGATTGAGGCGTATCGAGGGCCAACTGCGGGGAATCCAGCGGATGGTGGAAGAGGGGGTTTCTTGTCCAGAAATCCTAACCCAAGTTGCTGCGGCAACGGCGGCCCTTAAGAAGGCCAGCATGACCATCATCCAGACGTACATGGAGGAGTGTCTTAGTAAAAGCAAGGAAGATCGCGGCATGAAACGGGAAGATGCAATAAGAGATTTTCAAAAGGCCATCGCGCGATATATCGACTGGGCCTGATCTGAGTGCGGAATGTGGATTGCGGAGTGCGGAATAAAAAATCCAAGGTTCACTTTCAAAATGTTTATTTCATTATTGCAGTTTAACTGTTGAGATATTCGGGAAGAGGAGGAAGAAAAAATGGCTTCTGTTTTGAAGGTGAAAGGAATGAGCTGCCAGCATTGTGTGATGTCGGTGACGAAGGCGCTCAATCAACTAGAAGGAATTAAGAATGTTCAGATAGACCTTGCAAAAGGGGAGGTCCGGTTTGATAGTACGAAAAGTATCACATCCGATCAGATTCAGAAGGCGATTACCGATGCTGGATACCAGGTTGTTTCGGAAAGTTCATAGCCGTATGCAAGCACCAAATCCCAAGCACCAAATTTCAAATAAATCCCAATCACCTAAATTCGAAACGAAATCTATTTAGTCATTTGAAATTGGAATTTGGAGCTTATTTGGGATTTTAAACGCTATGCTCTATGCGCTATGCTAATTTAACGGAGGAAACGATGCCTATTTACGAGTATCGATGTCGAAAATGCCAGAGGGTTTTTGAAAGATTCCAGAAGGTAGGAGAAGGGGGAGAGAAGCTCACGTGTCCCTATTGCGGAGAGAAGAAACCTGGAAAAATGATCTCCAGTTTTTCCTCTTCGAAGGGTGAAGCATCCGCTTCTTCGTGTGGAACCCATTCGTCGAAGTTCACCTGAGGGTAATAGAGCGCCGGTGGTCTACCGGCAACCGTTCAGGTAAAAGAAAAGGCCCTATACCGAGTCGGTATAGGGCCTTTTCTTATTTGGTCGATGAAAAATTTTATTTGCTCTTCTCTTTCGAAGTTTTCTTTTCTTTTGGAGCCCCTTTACCTTCCTTGCCCTTCTTCTCCTTTTTTTCTTCTTTTTCCTTCCTCGTTCCCTTTTCCTTCTTCTCTATCTTTTTCTTTTTTCCCTTTTTTTCCTTCTTTTCTTCTATTTCTTCTTTCCCTTTCTTTTTGGGAGCGACCTTTTCGAGGGCTTCTTTCGCCTTTGTCACGGGCGATTTCTTCTTCTCCTCCGGATGTGAAAAAGTGGCCAGTTCAACCAGAGAGAGGGGGGCTCCATCTCCCTGCCGCCATCCCATCTTATAGATTCGTGTATAGCCTCCCTCTCGGTCCTTCAATTTAGGAGCGATCTCATCGAAGAGTTTCTTCACAATCTCGTGATTCCGGAGGAGTGCAAAGGCTTGTCTTCTGGCATGAAGCGTTCCCTTCTTTCCAAGGGTAATCATCCTATCTACCCAACCCCGGAATTCCTTTCCTTTGGCCAAAGTGGTTCGGATCCTTTCATGCTGGAGTAGAGATACCAACATATTTCGAAACATCAACTCTCGATGTTGGGTATGGCGACTTAACTTCCTGCCAGCAACACGATGCCTCATCCATTCCTCCTATCCCACCGCTCCGGATTCCATCTCTTCCTCTTTCTTGGGAGGCCAATTGTCCAACTTCATTCCCAGACTGAGTCCCATTTCAGAAAGAATCTCCTTGATCTCGTTGAGAGATTTTCTTCCAAAATTCTTTGTCGCCAGGATTTCGGCCTCTGTCTTTTGAACCAGGTCCCCGATCAACTTGATATTGGCATGTTTCAAACAATTGGCAGAACGGACAGAAAGTTCCAATTCATCTACACTGCGGAAGAGGTTTTCATTTAATTTTTCGGTGTCAGCTTGTTCTGCTGTGGTTTCCTTCTCCTCCTCTTCTTCTTCCTCTTCTTCAAAGGTGATGAAGATGGAGAGTTGGTCCTTAAGGATCTTTGCCGCATGGGCAACCGCCTCCTCAGGATTGATGCTTCCATCCGTCCAGGCCTCCAAGGTCAATTTATCATAATCGGTGATCTGGCCCACCCGGGCATTGGTGATGTTATAGTTCACCTTCTTGATCGGGGAGAAGATGGCATCCATGGGAATGGTCCCGATAGGTTGATTTTCTTCCTTATTTCGCTCCGCGGGGACATAACCCCTGCCCATCTTCACCGTCATTTCCATGGAGAGTTTGCTATCCCTGGAGAGAGTGGCGAGGTAGTGGTCTGGATTGAGTATTTCCACGGCATCGCCCGTCTGGATATCCCCCGCCTTCAGAACCCTGGGACCTTCCGTCTTCACCCGAATGACTTTAGGGCCTTCGGTATGAAGTTTCAGCCGCACCTCCTTGAGGTTGAGGATGATCTCTGTCACATCCTCTTTGACCCCAGTGATGGTGGAAAATTCATGAAGCACGCCATCGATCTTTACCGATGTGATCGCCGCTCCTTGCAGAGAGGAAAGGAGGATACGGCGAAGTGAATTCCCAATGGTAATGCCAAAACCTCGTTCAAAAGGTTCTGCTGTAAACTTTCCGTAGAAAAGGGTCAACGTTTCCTTTTCCACCTCCAACCGTTTGGGTCGAATCAGGTCTTTCCAACTTTTGTATTGCATATCTCCTCCCTTAACGAAAAGGGTTAAAAAAGGTTATTTTGAATAGAGCTCTACGATCAACTTTTCTTGGATCGGAATAGTGATCTCTTCCCTCGTCGGCATTGATTTCACACTTCCCTTCATTTGATCCTTATCCACTTCCAGCCATTGAGGGATGCCCCGCCGGGCTACCCCCTCCAGGGCTTCTTGAATGCGGACGACCTTCTTGCTCTTCTCCCGCACCTCTATAACATCCCCGGGTTTCACGAGATAGGAAGGGATATTCACCTTTGACTGGTTGACTGCAAAATGATTGTGCCGCACAAGTTGCCGTGCTTCATCTCTCGAATTGGCAAAACCCAGCCGGTAGACAGTGTTGTCCAATCTACGCTCCAGCAGGAAGAGAAGAACCTCTCCAGTAATTCCCTTTTGTCGGTCTGCTTCTTTAAAGGTATTTCGGAACTGGTTTTCCAGAAGACCGTATAATCTTTTGACTTTCTGCTTTTCTCTCAGTTGGGCTCCATAATCCGAGAACTTCTTTCGACTTTGCCCATGCTGCCCGGGAGCGTAATTCCTACGATCAATGGCACACTTCTCGGTATAACACCTTTCCCCCTTGAGGAAGAGCTTCAAATTTTCTCTTCGACACAACCGACAAGCCGATTTTGTGTATCTCGCCAACTCCTACCTCCTTGTTTTAATTTCGTTTGAACTGATTACAGATTAGAAACCTCGATACCACCGATTAAAACACTGCTCGTTTCATCTGTGTCATCTTGTCTTGAATCGGTGTCATCAAGTATTTTTATACACGTCTCCTTTTCGGTGGACGGCATCCATTGTGCGGAATGGGCGTGACATCTTTGATCAGGTGGACTTTCAACCCCGCGGCCTGAAGAGATCGCAGTGCGGATTCCCTTCCTGCCCCAGGACCTTTCACATAAACATCGATGGATCGCACGCCGTGTTCCATTGCCTTCTTCGCCGCATCCTCCGCAGCCATCTGGGCTGCAAAGGGAGTGCTCTTTCTGGACCCTTTGAAGCCTTGGGTGCCGGCACTGGACCAGGTGATCACATTTCCTTCCGGGTCGGTGATCGTGATGATGGTGTTATTAAACGTTGCCTGAATATGAGCAATCCCTGCCTGGATATTCTTCTTTACTTTCTTCTTCTTTGTCCCTGGACCTGTTGCCATATCTCCTCCATGGTTCTATTTAGAAAAAAGCCTCTCCATTGAAAGACTCAGAGGTCATCAGATGTTTGTCGAATCTTCAAAGCGGATTTATCCGGCCGCCCCTTTTACTTTTTCTTCCTTTTTCTTTCCAACGATGGCTCGACGGGGTCCTTTCCTTGTCCTGGCATTGGTATGTGTCCTCTGGCCGTGAACGGGCAGTGATTTGCGATGCCGGAGACCACGGTAGGAGCCTATGTCCATCAACCGCTTGATATTGGTGCCCACCTCCCGCCTGAGATCCCCTTCCACCTTAAATTCCTGTTCGATGATGTCTCGAATGTGAACCACTTCTGTTTCCGTCAATTTATTGACCTCGGTGTCTTTGTTAATATTGGCCTTTTCGAGAATTTTGTTGGAAGAAGGTCTTCCAATACCGTAGATATAGGTGAGAGCAATCTCAACTCTTTTATCCTTTGGAAGATCGATCCCTGCAATGCGTGCCATGACTTAACTCCTTGTTTGAGGAGCGCTTCGCTTGAGGATCGCTACGCTTAAGGTATGAGGCATAACCTTCTTAGCCTCGGACCTAAAGTCCCACCAAAGGTGGGACGCTCCTCCCACCTTGAGCGGTGGGTTAGCCTTGTCGCTGTTTGTGTTTTGGGTTTTCGCAGATGACTCGGATGACCCCTCTACGCTTGACGATTTTACATTTATCACAAATTTTTTTGACCGAAGCCCTTACCTTCACGATCCTATTTCTCCCGGAAAATAATCCTTCCCCGAGTGAGGTCATAAGGTGAGAGCTCAACCGTCACTTTATCTCCGGGGAGGATTTTAATGAAGTGCATTCTCATCTTTCCAGAGATATGAGCCAATACCTTATGCCCATTCTCTAATTCCACTCGGAACATGGCATTCGGAAGGGTCTCCAGAACCCTCCCTTCCACCTGAATCGCTTCCTCTTTCGGCATGAAACACCCGGTCTCTCACCCTTCAGCGGTGCATTGCATCTGTGTGGTTAACGATTCGCTCAAAAATTTGATTCTGTTCACCCACTCCCGTAATGGAGCGAAGTTTCTTCTTCTCCTGGTAATACTGGATAAGGGGTGCGGTTTGCCTCTGGTACTCTTTCAACCGTGTTCGGATGGTCTCTTCTTTATCGTCATCTCTTTGATAGAGAAAACCACCGCACCGGTCACACATCCCTTCTTTCTTGGGAGGGTAGAAGCTCAGGTGAAACATGGCCCCGCAGTTCTTGCAAGTCCTTCGGCCTGTAAGACGGCGGACCAATTCTTCATCTTCTACTTCGATATTGATGACGTGGTCAATCGATTTCCCCATCTTGGCGAGGATGGGTTGAAGGGCCTCCGCTTGGGCTATCGTTCTAGGAAATCCATCGAGGATGAATCCCGGGCGGCAATCCGAGGCTTTCAGGCGTTCCTCGATGATTCCGATGACTAACTCATCCGGCACCAGCTTTCCTTGGTCCATAAATTCTTTGGCCTTTGCCCCTAAAGGGGTTTTTCCCTTCACGGCTGCCCTCAGAATATCCCCTGTGGAGATTTGGGGGATGTGGTAGCGATCGACAATCATCTGTGCCTGCGTACCCTTTCCTGCTCCCGGAGGGCCAAGAAGAATAAGATTCATTTGACCCTCATTGCAAATTGAAAATTGTAAATTGCAAATTAAACCTCTACCCCCGTCTTCCCTTCAATCTGCCCTTTTTCATCAATCCTTCATAGTGCCTCGTCAGCATATGAGCTTCTATCTGCTGAACCGTATCCAAAGCCACACCAACGACGATCAAGAGAGAGGTTCCTCCAAAATAGAAGGGGACATTGAACCTCCTGTAAAGGATGGTTGGGAGAACACAGACCGCCGAAACATAAAGGGCTCCCCCTAGGGTGATCCGGGTGAGGACTTTGTCGATATATTCAGCAGTCTTCTGGCCTGGGCGGAGGCCGGGAATGTAGCCGCCAAACTTTTTCATATTTTCTGCAACATCATTCGGGTTGAAGGTCACGGCCGTGTAGAAATAGCAGAAGAAGATGATGAACCCGACATAGAGAAGATTGTATAGCAAGGCACCGGGTCCCAAACTGTTAAGGATAGATTGAACCCAGGGATGCTCCTGCAGCCAAGCCTTTGGCATGAAATTGGCAATCGTCAATGGAAACATCAAGATCGAGGAAGCAAAGATGGGAGGGATAACTCCCGAGGTATTCAGTTTGAGAGGAAGATGGGTGCTCTGACCCCCATAGACCCTCCTTCCCACAATGCGCTTGGCATATTGAACGGGGAGTCTTCGCTGACCTGTTTCGACAAAGATGATCACGGCCACCACGAATACCATAAGGAGGATCAGGACAAGGACAGTAATAATGCTCATCTGTCCTACACTAAAAAGTTCGTAACTCTGGGCAATCGCATTGGGCATTCGGGCCACGATTCCAGCGAAGATGATCAGAGAAATCCCGTTCCCAATCCCTCGCTCTGTGATCTGTTCACCCAGCCACATGATGAAGGCAGTACCAGCGGTCAAGGTGATGACGGTCATGATTCGGAAAGACCATCCTGGTATCAAGACGATCGCTTCACCCCCCGTTCCTCTCATATTTTCCAAGCCGATGGCAATGCCAAACCCCTGGATCATACTGAGGACAACCGTTCCATAACGGGTATACTGAACGATCTTTTTCCGGCCCATCTCTCCTTCCTTCTGAAGGCGTTCGAGATAGGGGATCACGACCGTGAGAAGTTGGAGAATAATGGAGGCGCTAATATAGGGCATGATGCCCAGGGCAAAAACAGAGAGCCTCTCGAAAGCCCCTCCTGAGAACATATCGATGAGGCCGAAAAGCGTACCGCTCATTTGTTTAAAAAAGGAAGCTAAAGCGTCCCCATTAATTCCCGGCGTCGGTATATGAACGCCCACCCGGTAGACGGCCAAGAATAGGAAGGTGATCAGAATCCTTCGCTTCAGTTCGGGTATCTTAAAGATATTCGTGGCACCTGAAATCATGCGCCGATAACCTCCACCCTTCCCGAAACGGCTTCCACTTTTTTCAATGCTGCTTTACTCGCCCGATGGACACGGATGGTCAACGGGTGCTCGAGTTCTCCATCCGAGAGAAGTTTTATGAACTCATTCTTCTTTACGAGACCAGATTGATAGAGAAGCTCGGGTTCCACTACCGAGTCTTTCGGAAACTGGTTTAAATCTTTGAGATGGATGATCGAAAACTCTTTTCTAAAAAGAGAGCGAAATCCTCGTTTGGGGAGGCGTCGTTGGAGAGGCATCTGTCCTCCCTCAAAACCAGCCCGCCTGGTGCCTCCGGATCTAGCTCTCTGTCCTTTCGATCCACGGCAAGCTGTTTTGCCATGACCGGACCCTGTCCCTCGGCCTACCCTTTTTCTCTTCTTTCTTGCTCCCTTTGGTGGTTTCAGTTCTCCCAGTATCATCCGTCTTCCCTTTTCACTCATTCCATCACTTCCAACAAATGGATCACACGATCGATCATTCCCCGAATTGCGGGGCGATCCGGCAAGACAAGGGTCTGATTCAATCGTTTGAATCCTAGGCCCTGGATGGTCTGGCGCTGATTTTCAGGTCGCCCGATCGCACTCCTCTTCCACCGGACCGTAATCGTCTTCTCCTTATTGACCTTTTCCGTTTTCTGCTTTTTCATGCCTTTTTTCCAAGACCTCCTCAGGGACCTTCAACTGGTTGATGGCCTGAAAGGTGGCCTTCGTAAGATTGTAGGGATTATTCGAACCGAGAGATTTGGTCAGGATATTTTGAATTCCCGCCGATTGGGCAATGGCTCTGACGACGGCACCCGCGATGACCCCTGTTCCCTCGGAGGCGGGTTTGAGCATGACCTTCGCGGCTCCGTATCTTCCCATCACTTCATAAGGAATCGTTTTATTGAGGATGGGGACTTTGACCAAGTTACGTTTGGCATGTTCGATCCCCTTCCGGATGGCTTCAGGGACTTCATTGGCTTTTCCCATCCCGCTCCCCACACAGCCATTCCCATCTCCGACTACGACGAGGGCGCTGAAACTAAACCGCCTACCTCCCTTCACCACTTTGGCAACCCGGTTAATGTGAACTACCCGGTCCGTCAATTCCAATGTACTCGGATCAATCTTCGGCAATGTCCATACCTCCTGGGTCTTCCTTCTTATTAAAAGATCAAACCGGCCGCTCGTGCGGCTTCGGCCAATGCCTTCACTCTGCCGTGATAGAGGTATCCATTCCGGTCAAAAATGACCTTTTGAATCCCTTTTTCAAGGCACTTTTTTGCAATGAGTTCTCCCACCTTTTTTGCTGCCTCTACATTCCCTGGATGGTTTAGGCTTCCCTTCAGCTCCGGACTCAAGCTGGAGACACTGACCAGGGTTCTCCCAGCAGAATCTTCAATGGCTTGGGCATAGATATGTTTCAGGCTTCGGAAGACATTGAGGCGAGGCCGCTCTGAAGTTCCCTTGACACGACTTCTCACCCTTGTCTTCCTTTTCATCCGAGCCAATATCTTCTTATCCTTCAAGGAATCTCCTCCCTATCCCGTTTAGGCGAGACCTATGTCCTAAGCTTTAGCCTTTCCGACCTTTTTCCGGACCCGTTCCCCGGCATAACGGATTCCTTTCCCTTTATAAGGTTCCGGGGATTTGAGGGAACGGAGTCTAGCGGCTAGGATTCCCACCTGTTGCTTATCGATCCCCTTGATGGTGATCAGAGTCTGTTTTTCCACTTCCACTTTGATCCCTTCTGGAATGGGAAAGAGGACAGGATGGGAAAATCCTAAAGAGATTTTCAGCGCCTTAGCTTGGACATCGGCACGGTAGCCGATCCCTATGACCTCAAGACGTTTTTCAAATCCTTGGATGACTCCGGTAACCATATTAGCCAAGAGACTTCGCGTCAGCCCTTGGAGCGCTCTGGACGAGCGCTGATCATCCACGCGGTGAACCAGGACCTTCTCTGCCTCCTGGGTGACCGAAATCCCCTGAGGGAGAGTGTGAACGAGGTGCCCCTTGGGTCCACTCACCTCTACCTTGGCGGAGTCAGAGGAAACTTTAACCCCCTTTGGCAGTGCAATCGGCATCCTTCCAATTCGAGACATAGCAACCTCGGAAATGACAAATGTCAAAGTTCAAATTTCAAATGAATTCCAAAATTCAAATGTCAAAAAGTTTTGATATTTGACATTCATTGGGCATTTGGATTTTGACATTTGAAATTGAACGTCTTTACCACACATGGCATAAAACCTCTCCTCCCACGTTGGCCCTTCGGGCCGATTTGTCCGTCAGGATTCCTTGCGGGGTGGAGAGGATCGAAATTCCCAATCCGGTCATGACGGAGGTGATACGATCTTTTCCCACATAGATCCTCCGCCCTGGTCGACTGATCCGCCGGATACGGATGACCTCCTTGCGGCTCGCATCATATTTGAGGAAGACTCGGAGCTTCTCATGTTGGTCCTCATCCGTAACCACTTTAAAGTTTTTTATAAATCCTTCTTCCTTCAAAATCTTCGCAACCTCTCTTTTCAATTTGGAAGAAGGGATATCCACCTTTTCGAACTTGGCTTTCGATCCGTTTCGAATTCGGGTGAACATATCTGCCAAAGGATCTGTCATTGACATATTACCCCCGCACCCATCACCAGCTGGACTTGATCACTCCGGGTATTTCTCCCCGGGAGGCATACTTTCTAAAGCAGAGCCGGCACATATCAAATTTTCGATAATAAGCTCTGGGCCTTCCACAAAGAGGGCATCGATGGTATTGGCGTACCTTAAATTTTTGAGGCCTCTGTGCTTTGATCATTAATGAAGTTTTCGCCAATCTTCTCCTCCTTACTCCAGTTAGGGGATAGAGGGTCAAGGATAAGCCTTTGCCTCAAACCTTAAACCTCCAACCTCTAACTCTTCAATTCCTGAAGGGCATTCCCAGCAGCTTCAGGAGTTCTTTTCCCTCTTCATCCGTCTTGGCCGTGGTCACAATGATGATATTCATCCCTTTCACTTTATCGATTTTGTCGTAATGGATTTCCGGAAAGATCAGTTGTTCCCGGATCCCAAGAGAATAGTTGCCCCTTCCGTCAAAAGACTTACCCGAGACGCCCTTGAAGTCCCTCACTCTGGGAAGGGCGACATTCACCAGGCGACTGAAGAATTCACACATTCTCTCTTTTCGAAGCGTGACCATACATCCGATCGGCATTCCTGTCCTTAATTTGAATTGGGCAATTGATTTTTTCGCCTTGGTGATGATGGGCTTCTGTCCTGTGATCTGGCTCAATTCCTGAACCGCAGAATCAAGGATCTTAATATTCTGGATGGCTTCCCCCAATCCCATGTTGATGACGATCTTCTCCAATCGGGGGACTTCCATCCTATTCTGATAGCCGAATCGCTTCATCAATGCAGGGGCCGCTTTCTCCTGGTAAACGTCTTTCATTTTGGCCATCGCATCACCTATTTATCGAAGATCTCCCCACATTTCCGGCAGACCCTTACTTTCTTACCCCCCTCCACGATACGATGCCCAATCCGAACGGGTTTGTTGCATTTCTCGCAGAGGAGCATCACATTGGAGAGAGCGAGGGGAGCCTCTTTTTCAATGATTCCCCCCTGCCTTTGCTGTCCATGAGGCCGAGAATGTCTCTTCACGAAATTGATCTTTTCAAGGAGCACCTTCTCCTTCTCTGGAAAGACCCTGAGTACTCGACCACTTTTCCCCTTTTCCCTTCCGTTGGTCACCACGACGAGGTCATTTTTCTTAATATGGTATTTCGCAACGATCATTGAAAATTCCTCTTTCAGAGAACTTCTGGCGCCAAGGAGATGATCTTCATATACCGTTTGGCGCGCAATTCTCTTGCCACTGGACCGAAGATTCGTGTCCCGAGAGGTTCCCCTTGCGGGTTTATGAGCACAGCAGAATTGTCATCAAACTTGATATAGGAGCCGTCGGGACGCTTCACTTCTTTTTTCGTCCGGACAATGACGGCGCGGACCACATCCCCTTTCTTAATCTTGGAATTGGGCAGGGCGTCTTTGACAGAAACAACGATGACATCCCCCAGGGTCGCATACTTTCGACGGGTCCCTCCAAGGACCTTAATGCACCCCAATTTCTTAGCTCCCGAGTTATCGGCGGCCTCGAGGATACTGCGCATCTGGATCATCATCGACTCCTATGGTGCTGCCCCATTCCCACAAGCCACTTTCGCTTTTCCTTTTATGCAGCCCGTGCGAGGATCTCTTTGACACGCCATCGTTTTTCTTTGCTGAAGGGGCGCGTTTCAATCAAGAGCACTTTATCGCCAATACGACATTCGTTCTTTTCGTCGTGGGCTTTCACCTTTTTCCTCTTCCGGATATATTTCTTATAACCAGGATGGAGGACCAGACGATTGACCATCACGATAACCGTCTTTTCCATCTTATCGCTCCACACCACGCCCGTTAGGGTCTTTCGTTTCCCTCTTTCTCTCATCGCCTTCACTTTCCTTTATTCAGAGCCTTCTCTTTGAGGATCGTCTTCAACCGTGCGATATCGTTTTTTACCTGAGGGACTCGCATCACATTCTCTAGTTGTCCCGTGGCGTGCTGGAAACGAAGATTGAAAAGTTCCTCGTTGAGCTCTTTCGCCTTCTCGAGTAACTCCCCTTCGCTTAGGAGGCGCAGATCCTTTGATTTCATAGATGGCTCCCCCTCATGATGAACTTGGTGCGAATCGGCAATTTATGAGAGGCCAACAGAAATGCCTCTCTGGCACTCTCTTCCGCGACGCCTTCCATCTCATAGAGAATTCGACCGGGCCGAATCACGGCCACCCAGTCTTCGGGAGGGCCTTTCCCTTTTCCCATCCGGGTCTCTGCAGGTTTCTTGGTAATGGGTTTATCGGGAAAGATTCGGATCCAGATTCGACCCGTTCGTTTAATGAATCGGGTCATAGCAATTCGGGCAGCTTCGATCTGCCGAGAAGTCAACCAGCCGCATTGGACGGCCTGGAGCCCAAAATCACCGAAGTTGAGCATATTTCCACGGGAGGCCTTCCCCCTCATTTTCCCTTTCTGTTGCTTCCGGTATTTCGTTTTCGCGGGCATCAACATAACGATCACCTTGAACAAAAATAGCAAATAACTGTCGATATAAGGTTTAAGGCTGAGGTTAAGGTTGAGAGATAATTGCTTAGGGCCTGAACCTTAGCCTTAACCTTAACCTGCTTCAGGCGGCTTGTTCTTCTCCTTCTTTCGTCGGGAAAACCTCCCCTTTGAAAATCCATACCTTCACACCGATGATCCCATAAGTCGTTTTGGCCTCTGCCAGTCCGAAATCGATATCTGCTCGAAGGGTGTGAAGCGGAACTCGACCTTCCCGGTACCATTCCCGCCTGGCCATTTCTGCTCCTCCCAACCTTCCAGCACAATGGATCTTAATTCCCCTTGCTCCCAGTTTGAGGGCAGAACCGACGGCCTTCTTCATCGCCCTTCGAAATCCCACTCGTCTCTCTAATTGGAGAGCCACATTCTCAGCGACCAATTGGGCATTGATTTCAGCCCTCTTGACCTCTTGAATGTTGATAAAGATCTCTTTTTGAGTCATCTTTTGAAGTTCTCTTTTTAGGTTCTCGACCTCCGCTCCCTTTTTCCCAATGATGATACCAGGGCGAGCCGTGTAAATACTAACCTTGGCCTTCTTCGCCTTACTGGCCGCTCGCTCAATCTCGATCCTGGAGACCCCGGCATGGTAAAGTTTTTTCTTTAAATAGTTGCGGATCCGGATATCTTCGATGAGGAGTTGAGGATAATCCTTCTCCGCATACCACCGGGAATCCCAACTCTTGATGAAACCCAATCGAAAACTAATTGGATGTACTTTCTGTCCCAAGGTTCCTCCTCCTTTACCCTGTTAGAAAGGACGGGGCTTCTATCCCGCCCTCAATAAAGAATGAACATTTTCTTTCTACATCCCCGCTATAAATGGCGAAGCCTTCTAACGGGGTTTACCTTTCGTCCAGGACGATGTTGATATGGCTGGTTCTCTTTCGGATCGTTGT
>CAYMJV010000017.1:0-45319 GCA_964390545.1 uncultured Syntrophaceae bacterium | reverse complement strand
ATGTGGCGTTGTGGTTGAAGCGGAAGTATTTCCCTTACGCTATTGAGACTCCTACCGGGGTCTGTCATGTAGCCTGCAAGCCATAATGAGGAAATAAGGAGGCCAGGAATCCATGAAAACTGAAAAGAGGAGGATTCTATTTGTCTGTGTGGAGAATGCTCGGCGGAGTCAGATGGCCGAGGGATTTGCCGAAGTCTTAGGAAAGGAGGACGTGGAAGTTTACAGCGCCGGTTCTCGTCCTTCTTCTTCAATCGATCCGTTAGTCATCGAGGTCATGAAGGAGAAAGGAATCGAGCTCGGAAGCAAACGTCCAAAGAGCCTGAATGACCTTCCGCCAATCGAGATGGATTACCTGGTTACAATGGGATGCGAAGAAACCTGCCCTGCTGTTTTGGCAAAAAAGATCATCGAGTGGGAGATTCCGGACCCCAAGGAAAAATCAATCGACGTTTTTCGGGAAGTCAGGGATACGATTGAGGATAAAGTAAAGAGCCTTCTCAAAGAAATCGATTAAAGACATGATTTCCGTAAACATGTGAAGGAGAGAAAGCCTCGGGCCGATATTCTTGGAAATTTCAAGGAAACCCTTTTGGAAAAAATCAAAGAACTGGAGATTGAGATATGAAGATCGAGAGTTTCTCCTCCTCAATTCGTTTTTGGCAGGGAAAAGTAAAACACCATTTTTTAGCTACCGTTCTCATCCTATCTGCTTCATTAGCCGTCGATATTTGTCCCCTGTCGGGTGGAACTCTCCCCCAATCCTTTACCATTCTGTATAGCAATAATATCAATGGCGAGATTGATCCATGTCCATCTTGAGGGGAAACGACTCGTTTTGGCGGTCTGGCCAGAAGAGGAACATGGGTAAAAGAAGCTACAGATAAGGAGAAAGGCATACTCCTTTTGGATGCAGGGGATCTATTTTTTAAGAAATTTTCAACTCCCCATCCCGAGAATGAAAGAAGCATGTTGAGCGAAAGAGCCCATCTGATGTTGAAGAGTTTTGAATGGATGGGCTATCATGCCATTGGAATTGGGGATGATGATTTAAGCCTTGGGAAGAAGTTTCTCATAGACCTCTCCAAGGCTTCCCGTATCTCCTTCCTCTCCTCCAATGTGATTGATGAGGACTCAGGAAAGCCCCTTTTCCAGCGTTATCTGATTAGAGAAGTCAATGGGCTTAAAGTTGGGATCTTCAGCCTCCTCTCTCAAGATGTGTTCTTAATTCCATCTGATCCGAGAAAAAAGGGATTGATCATTCGGGACCCTGTCGAAACAGCCCAGGAGATGGTAAGAGAGCTTGGCCCTCAAACCGATTTCATCATCCTCCTGAGTCATCTCGGTTATCCCAAAGATATGGAGTTAGCCCAGAAAACTTCAGGAATCCATATTATCGCCGGAGGGCATACAGGAGTCCAGCTGAGCACCCCCCCTGTCATTAAGAACACAATTGTCTTGCAGACCGCTTCACAAGGCAAGTACGCCGGAAGGATCGATCTAACTCTTTTATCCAAAGAGGCCTCTTTTTACAACGAAAGGACCAAACGTTCTTTAGAAAGCAATCTGAAGAGGGTCCTGTACCAATCGAGATCTGGCCAAACTTCAGAGGCCCAAAAAGCCCAATGGCAAAAAGCTAAGGAGAGTTATGAAAGCGCACTCCAACAATTAGAAGGAAAGAATTTTTTCACCAATATCATCTCGCCGCTCAGCCAGCAGGTAAAAGACCATCCCGATATCAAGAAGATGGTCGAAGCCTATAAGTCCAAATTCCCTGAAAAAAGTGAACCGCGTGTTCACGACAGCCGTGGGACCTACAAACTTAAGCCTTAGATGTTTATCCCCTGTTTTTTGGGCCAAATTTTTGAAAATAACTCACACCTTAACCCGGCAGCGCTGGAGACCATAGTAAAGAATCAGTCCCGCCAAGGGACCAAAAGGCTAGAATGACCTTCCTCCAATAGAAACGGACTATCTTGTCACCATGGGTTGCGAAGAATCCTGCCCCGCTGTCCTGGCGAAAAAGATTATCGAATGGGAGATCCCTGACCCCAAGGGAAAATCAATCGACGTTTTCCGGGAGGTCAGGGATTTGATTGAAGACAAGGTGAGAGATCTTTTTAAACAAGTCGGCGGGTTTTATTAAATCACTGCTTTATTTGATCTCTCGACAAAAATGATGATTGAAGTTAATATTTTAACCAACTGGGAAGGCTGAAAGTACAATGAGTCTTTTCCAGGGATGTCCCGATAGAAGAGAATAACCGTGAGAAAGTTCTTGCTGCCCCTTTCCATTTTCATTCTCTTTTCTCTCCCAGCGGACGGTGTTGGACAACCCTCTTCTTCCATTCAGATCTATCTCTTCTACGCAGAAGATTGTCAAGCCTGCGGAGGGATCCTTCAGGGGTACCTTCCCGGGCTCAAATCCATGTATCCCTCTTTGGAGATCCAAACCTTCGATGCAGGAGATCCAACCTACTATGAAGCGCTTTCCAGATTAGAGAAAAAGTTCAATCGAACGGGGAGTGAACTGCCGGTCCTCTTCATAGGAGATCAAGTCCTCTCGGGCGAGAAGGAGATCATGGAGAGGTTGGACCCCCTCATCCTCGATTATCAGATCAAGGGAGCCCCCGCCCTTCCTCCTCTCCAGACCTTGGTCGTGGCAAAGCCTTCTGAAAAAACCTTTTCTGTGGAGCTCGCCTATTTTTATCAAAAGGGGTGCCCAAAATGTGACCGGGCTGGCTATCTGCTCAAATATCTGACCAGAAAGTACCCTAATCTCAGGATTAGACAGATGGACCTCAATACTTCTGATGGAAAGCGCCTGAATGAATCCCTATCAAATCGGATCAACCTTCCTGTGGCAAAACGTCTGATTGCACCGAGTATCTTTGTAGGAAACGGCTTCCTTTCACCCGAGGAAATCACTGAAGCAAACGTGGAGGCACTGATTCAGAAATATGAAAAAATGAGTGCTGATGTTAGTGTGAGTGACAGTAAAATTTCAAAACCGACACCCTCACTGACACCTTCACAAGATGAAATCAAAAAGGCCGAAGAGACCATCGTAGAGCGTTTTAAATCCCTCGGAATTTTCGCCATCCTGGCGGCAGGTCTCATCGAGGGATTGAACCCCTGTGCCTTTGCGACTCTGATCTTTTTCATTTCCTATCTTACCATGGTAGGACGAAAACGAAAGGAAATCTTCTGGGTAGGGATGGGCTTTGCTGGAACCGGTTTTTTCACTCATCTGTTGCTTGGCCTTGGGCTTTTGAGCTTCGTCCAGCATCTGTCCTTTCTACCTCTATTCTCGCGGATCGTCTACCTGATCACCCTTCTGTTTGCTCTTTTCCTGGGTATCTTAAGCCTTTACGATTACATTCAACTGAAGAGGGGCCAACCCTCCAAGATGAAACTCCAGGTTCCAAATTTTCTAAAGAAGAGAATTCATCAGACAATTCGTAAAACAAGTGGAAATTTGGAGGCGGACGGGGAAGGGCAATCCGTTCGTTTATTCATTGCTGCGATCATCATCGGTTTCGTGGTTACCCTTTTACAATTTACTTGTACCGGCCAGGTCTATCTGCCCACGATCCTTTTTGTGACCAACATTCCCTCACTCAGGGGAAGTGCTGTCTTCTACCTTATTCTATACAACTTAATATACGTCGCCCCATTATTGGTCATCTTTGGGATCGTCTACTGGGGGGTCACTTCAGAACAATTGTCCTTCTTTCTCCAGAAGAGGGCATCGACCATCAAACTTCTAACCTCCCTCTTCTTCTTCGCGTTGGTGGGGATATTGATTTTTAACTTCATTTAGGTCATAAATGCTTCTCAATTCCTATACATTAATGGAGATTGTATAAAAGGGAGGAAAGATGAAACGCAAAACCATTCTTTTCGGATCCATCGGGGCGGGCTTGCTGGTTGTCGCTCTCCTTCTTTACTTTTTCTTTTTTCAGAGCCCCAGCCGCCAGGTCATTGCCCAGGTCAATGGTGAAAAGATCACCGTTGAGGAATTCAAGCAGGAGCTCTCTAAGGTGGAGGACCCTTTAGGACAGATGTTCAAGGAGGAGCCCCAACCTTTCCTCGAAGAGATCATCGTCAAGAAGCTCCTTTTGCAGGAAGCGAAGAGAGAGGCCATCTCCCTCCCGGTTAAAACCTATAAGGATAAAGAAAAGGATGCTCTATCCCCGGAGGAATTTCTGATTTCTGAGCTGATGAAAAAGAAATTTTCTACCCCTCCAACTGTAACGAAAGAAGAGATCAAGAACTTCTATGCCATGTTCAAAACCCAGATGGGTGGAAAAACCTTGGACCAGTTATCTTCCGCAATTGAACAGCTGATTCGTGAAGGAAAGCAGCAGGAGCAGGTGAAAGTTTATGTTGGAGAGCTCCGGAGCAAAGCAAAGATTGAAATTGATCAAATTCGTCTGCAAAAGATTGCAGCCAAGCCGCCTGAATCAAATACCGAGGAAGAATTGAAAAACGCTCTCGCCAGTGGAAAACCCGTTCTCGTCGATTTTGGAGCAAATTCTTGTGTTCCTTGTCGCCAGTTGAGGCCCATTCTTAAAGACGTGAGAAATGAATACTCGGGAAAGGCTGAGGTTCTGGTCATTGATGTCTATAAATATCAAACCCTGGCCAAGGAATATAAAATTATGCTGATTCCCACGCTGGTCTTCTTTGACTCGAAAGGAAAGGAAACCTTCAGACACACGGGGGTTCTGGACAAGGACAAGATCGTAGCGAAACTGAAAGAGATTGGAATGGCCTCCTGAAAGGATAGTTCGGAGTGGGGAGTTCGGAATTAGAAGCATGTAGGGTGTGTTCCCCGAACACACCAGATTACGAATCACGCCCTAAGAAATAAAAAACGACCAGCTACCTGCCAGTATTAAACCCCTCAGGAGCCTCCGTAACCGACTTTTGCTTTCCCTCCTTCAACAATGATCGGTACCTCCCGAACGCCACCGGAATACTTGAGCATTTCCTCCAACTTGTTGCTGTCCGATTCCACATCATAATAGGTTGCTTTTTCTCCATAGGCTGACCTAGCCTTCTGGGTATAAGGTCAACCTGCTTTTCCATAGATGATCACTTTCTCCTTTGCCATAGACCCTCCTTTTCAATTTATATTTTGCTGGCTACACATAGTTGAATTAGGTCAGAATGTCGTCCAAAGTCCGATCAGGACGAAGTTCCATGAGGAAGTCTTTGCACGGTGCACATAGAATCCCATCCGTCACAAATCGATCTTTCCCGCGATAGAGAAGGAGAGTCTTACCTCGTGGGTATTCCTCCCTAAATGATCGAAGCCCACGCAGATCGTCAGGCCGGATCTTTTGCGTATTTTTGACTTCTATAGCCGCGAGACCGTCCGCTCCATAGATAACAAAATCCACTTCCACACCGGATCTCGTCCGCCAGAAGAACAGTTCCCTTTTTAATTGCGAATAAGCCATCCAGGCTCTCAGATGCTGGGCCACTAACCCTTCAAGCGCTTGCCCTTCCATTTCCTCCGGACGATCCAGAGGGCCATGTGGCCTCAGAGATCTGAAAACACCTGTGTCGAAAAGATAAAACTTTGGATGGACCGCTAATGTCCGTTTTGCCTTTTTGGTAAAGATTGGCAGGCGCCAGCTCAATAATATGTCCTCAAGAATCCCCACATAACCTTCGACGACTTTGCGTTCTACCTCACACTCCCGAGCTACATTACTGACGTTCAGGACTGAGGAATGGGAAAAACTGATGGACTCCAAAAACCGAGAGAAATTACCAATGTTTCTCACCAGCCCTTCCATTTGGACTTCTTCCCGGAGATAAAGAGCAGCGTAGGAACGCAAGACCTCGGTAGGACTTTCAGAGGCCTCGACGATTGGCAAAAGTCCATGTTGAAGTGCCTTGTTGAAGTCAAACCGTTTTCCGAGCTCTGCTGCCATAAAGGGGTGAAGGGTATGCAAAAGCGCTCGGCCTCCCAGCAAATCCACGCCTGTTCGTTTAAGTTTACGCGCACTTGATCCAGTCAATACAAATTTCCAACCCTTTTTTGCCTCTATCAAGCTGTGAACCACCGTTAAGAGTTCCGGAACCCTTTGAATCTCATCGATGACAAGACAACCTGACCGGGGACTTGCATCCACCATTTGCCTAAGGCGTTCTGGCATTGCAGAAAAGAAGCGAATTCGCTCCGGATCGAGTAGATCAATGTAAATAGCATCTTTGAACGATTGATGCACAAATGTAGATTTGCCTGTGCCGCGAGGACCAAAGAGAAAAAAGCTTGTTTTTGGAGATTGAAAAAATCGGTCTATTATTTCCATATTGCGACTCAAAATGGAATTGTTGATTCCTTTTTACCACATCTTGTGTTTGTAGTCAAATACGTAAATTGGTATCGTTTTAAGGATGAAAAAAACATTGATCCAGATAGGGGGATGGATTGCCGCAAGACGCAAGCCCTTCAGATTGCTAATAACATCGAAAAGCTCATTCTAATTATTGCGCGGTGACCAATCCTATATAACGCGATATAAAAATGAGAAACCATCCCCTTTGAAATTGTATTAGAATATTCCTTAACTGAGAACTTCTTCACTGAAACATTCACTTCCCTTATTTTCAAAAACCGTGTATATTACTATCATAAATAGGGAGGAATGATGAACAAGAGTGAACAAGCAGTTTCTAAATTTATGGAAGGTTATAATTGTGCACAGTCAGTTTTTTTCTCTTTTTGTGATGATCTCAATATAGACAAGGATAAGGCCTTAAGGATGGCTTGCGGATTTGGTGCGGGCATGGGGAGAAAAGAGGAAGTCTGCGGGGCTGTGACTGGTGGGATAATTGTAATTGGAGCTAAATATGGTAGGGGAGTAAATGATGATCGAACAGCCACAGAGGAGACTTATGCAAAGACAAGAGAACTCATGGACCAATTTGCCAAGAGACATGGCAACTTCATTTGCCGCAAATTGTTGAATGGTTGTGAGTTAACAACAGAAGAAGGTCAAAAACAGTTTAAAGAAAATGACCTATTAAATAAGACATGTAAACCATGCGTTCAGAGCGTGGTTGAGATTCTTGAAGGTATTATGTAATAAAGCCCAACAAACGAATGCACCGGACAGCTTTCAGCCGCCGGTGATCCGTGGCGTTTATACTTACTTTCTCGTAATCATCAATTCCTTGACATGATTCCCTCCGAGGGTTAAAAGGTGAACTTTTCGTTTCAGCAGGTTTGATTCAATCCTTAAAATCCCCGTCCGCATTTTGTTTTTCTTCTAACCGCGAATTTCAATTCGCACCTCCCCATTCATCTGAAAAACTTAATTCACACTTGATTGAATCCGTTTTGAACATCCTTTTCTAAAAAGCCCAAACAGCCATAAAGGGTTACCTAATATTTTGATGAAGTGCTTTTTCCGGCACGACCCTTGCTAAATCAAGAGCAGTATGAAGATAAAATTGATCGCGCCGCATGAACAAAGCGAGGATAATATATCCAGTGCAGGCAATGCCTGCCAGCCAATCCCCCGCAGAATTCTCCATTGACAAAATCCTGGTGTAAATGTAATAGATGATGCATTTGGCAGTATAAACCGAACAGGTCTATGGGATGAAAATACTCGTCATCACTAACCCTTTGGCCGGAGGGGGAAAGGCACTTCGTCTGTTGCCGAAAATCAAACAGTGGCTTTCTGCGTCTCCCCACGAGTTTTCGTTTACGATTCCAGAATCTCCGGACAGGATGCGCTTAGAAATTATGAAGGCTGCTGACCAGGGAATAGAAGCCCTGCTCCTCATCGGAGGGGACGGTACGGTTCACCAAGCCCTCCGGGCCATAGCGAAAACCAACATTCCATTTGGCTACTTACCTTGCGGCCGGGGTAACGATTTTGCCAGAAATATTGGCCTTCCATCGAAATTGAAGGAAAGCTGCTTTCTTCCATCCAATCCATCCTTTCATCAAGTCGATTTACCGAGAATCAATCATATGCCTTTTGTAGCCGTTGCGTATGTCGGTTTTGCTGCAGAGGTTAATAAGTTAGCCAATGACGGAAGAGGTTATTTCGGTGGCACGTTAGGCTACATCGTCTGTGTATTGAAGGCTTTGATGAATTTCAGACCCTTTGAAGTTGAAATTACGATTGATGATCTCACCTGGAGGGAACGCGTCATGATGGTAAGCGTGGCCAATGCCCCGTTTTACGGAGGTGGCATGAAAATCGCTCCTGATGCAAATATGAATGACGGGGTTTTCGATATCTGTATCGTGCAGGAGATCTCAAAATTCGAACTCCTTCAGCAATTCCCAAAAGTATTCAAAGGGACCCATATCTTTCATCCAAGGGTCCTGATGAAAACCGGAAAAAAGATAAAACTTGTGTCGGATGAGAATCGAGAAATTTTTGCTGATGGGGAATACGTAGGAAGTCTACCCGGGGAATGTACGATCGGAACACAGAAGATTCAAATTATGACCCCACAGAAACGGAGCTAACAAGATGAGTAGAATCTTAAGAATCCTTGTTGTCGCTATCCTTTTATATCCAACACTCCTTTTCGGAGAGGAGAAACTCCTCACCATCATCCATACGAATGATCTCCATTCCCATCTTCTTGGCTTTTCACCGAATATTGACTATACGCCTCTGAGAACCGGAGACGACCAAACCGTAGGCGGCTGGGCAAGGATCGCGGCGGTCATCAAATCGGAGAAGGCGAAGAGGACGAATCCCACCCTCGTCTTGGACGCGGGGGACTTTCTCATGGGCTCGCTTTTCCATATGGTGGCTCGGGAGGAGGCGCTTGAACTCGGATTGATGAAAGAGATGGGGTATGATGTGGTGACGCTGGGGAATCATGAGTTTGATCTGACTCCCCATGGATTGGCGAGGATACTTAATTCGGCGCATCAAAAAGGCGGAATCCCAGAGATTGTCTTCTCCAATCCCATTTTTCATCCCGATAGCACCGAAGATGATACCCTTGAGGAATCATTTAGAAAGAGAATCGTAAAGCCCTATATCATCATAGAAAATCAGGGAATCAGGATTGGAATCTTTGGAATCTTTGGAAAGGACGCCGCAGAGGTTTCCCCCTTTGCCAGGCCCATGAAATTCAGGGACCCCATTGAGACTTCCCGTGAGATGGTGAAGACTCTTAGAGAAAAAGAAAAGACGGATTTGGTCATCTGCCTCTCACATGGTGGTCTCAGAGAGAACAAATCTCTCTCAGAAGACGACCGGTTGGCGAAGGAAGTGCCTGGGATCGATCTGATTGTGGGCGGCCATAGCCACACCAAACTGAAGAACCCCCTGACGGTGAATCAAGCGGTAATTGTCCAGGCGGGAGGCCATGGAGAATATGTGGGTGTTCTCGATCTCGCTTATGAAAACGGCAAGATGAAGTTGAAGGAGTATAAACTCGTTCAGATTGACGACACGATAAAGGGCGATGAGAAGGTTCAGCAGCGAATTGAATCCTATATCGGTCTCATCAATGAGAGAGTTCTGAACAAAGAAAATCTGAACTTTCATAAGGTCCTCGCAAAAACGGATTTTGACATGAGATTCGTCGATGATGAGTCGAACCTTGGAAATCTCATCGCTGATTCCATTCGATGGGAAATCAACAGAATCGATTACGATAGGAATGATCCTGTGACGAAAGTGGTGGTGGCCATTGAATCTAATGGGGTGATCCGGGATGACCTTCTTAGGGGAAAGACAGGAAAAGTCGCCGTATGCGATCTCTTTCGTACTGTCCCGCTCGGTTTCAGCAGAGGGAATGATACCATGGGATATCCCCTGATCACTTGCTACTTCTATGCTCATGAGATCAAAAAGACGATGGAAGTGGTGACGAGCATTTATCCCAGAAAAGGAAGCAACTTTTTTCTCCAGGTTTCAGGAATGAGGTTTAGGTACAATCCCAACAGAGTCATCTTCGACCGTGTCACCGATATCTGGATAGGGAGTGAGGAGGAGGGATACAAACCTCTCGACTATTCAGGATCGAATAAGAACCTCTATAGGGTTGCAACGAACATCTATAACGCAACTTTTCTCAATTTTGTGGGGCGCTTTACTTACGGTATCCTCGACATTGTTCCGAAGGACCGAAATGGAAATCCCATTGTCACCAAAACCCCAAAGACCAATCCCTTTGATGTCCTTCTTTCATTAAGAGTGGACGTCGATAAAAACAAGCCCGGAATTCAGGAGCTCAAGGAGTGGGTTGTCCTCATGGATTATGTAAGAGACTTTTCGGATAAGAATCGTGACGGATTTCCTGACATTCCTGAGAAATATAGAGGGAAACTTGGCAGAATTGTAAAAGAGGCAAGCTGGAATCCCGTTTCGCTCCTATCTAGAGGCACCTATATGACCTGGATCGCCTTTGGGGTGATCATGAGTTTAATTCTTCTCTTAGGATTCGGGGTATTCCTGTTTTCGAGGAAGATGAGAAAAAAATCTTAAATCATTTGTTGAAGGCGAGAAAGATGAAACAATATCTATGCCTGGGTATGGCAGGCCTTCTGCTAGTTCTTTTGACATTCGTGTCCCCCTGCTACCCGCAGGATGCTGAAAAAGAAAGACTCATCGATCAAAGGGTGAAGAAATTCCTCGATAAAATGAAGAGCCGATGGAGGGATTTGAACGTTCCCGAAGAAGATGGGAGGATTCTTTATGAAATTATCCTTCAGAATAAGTACAAAAGAGCACTCGAAATAGGAACCTCAACTGGACATTCGGCCATATGGATTGCCTGGGCCCTCAGCAAAACAGGGGGCAAACTGATTACCATTGAAATTGATAAAGGGCGCTACAGGCAGGCACTAACGAATTTCAAGGAAGCCGGCCTCAGCGACTATATTGATGCCCGGCTTGCCGACGCCCATGATTTGGTGAACGCCCTATCAGGTCCTTTTGATTTTGTCTTTATTGATGCGGATAAAGATTGGTATACCAACTATGCAAAAGCCTTGGTTCCGAAGCTTGACCCGGGTGGTTGTATGACGGCGCACAATGTAGAGGAAGGACGATTTGGCATGAGGGACACCCGCGAATATTATGAATACATGAAAAGCCTGCCTGAATTTGAAACCAGCCTCCATCCCAAGAGCCCCGCCGGCATGGCCATCAGTTACAAAAAGAAGAAAAGCAAATAGAGGCCGAGAGGATAATAAAGTTTCCCTACACTCTGAACCATCTCCTCTGAAGGCCGTAGTAAAGAATCAGGCCTGCGAGATAGGCCACTCCCATATTCCACATGGCCGTGCCTGCAGTGACGACGAGAACAAAGAGGTTCTGTTTTCTCAGTTTGATATCTTTAATGACCAGCGCCAGTTCCACTCCCGCAAAGAAGAGGATGACGCCCAGAATTGGACGGGGAAAGACCTGAAAGAGGAGGACAACAGAGTCACTTAGAAAAAGACCTATCAGAAGCACGATCATTCCCAAAATCACCAAAGCCCCTCCTGTCCTTGCCCCAAACCTCAGATGTCCAGCCATTCCCCCTGCCCCATGACACAATGGAACTCCACCGATGAAGGCGCTGATCAGGTTCATCACCCCATGATCGATGGAAATCTTTTTGGCCGTCACCTTTCTTTCAGGGAAGTGGTTATTATTTTCAGTAACGGTTGCAATGATGGCATTGCCAAGCGTGAGAGGCGCTTGGGGAAGTCCTAAAATGACAAATCCGGAAAGAAGTTCCCTCCACGTAATTTTCCCAAATGATAATTCAGGCCACCGAAATCGGATAGAGATATGCGAGAGTTCGCTGAACAGCTCCGGTCTTTGAATAAAGGCAAAGACGATCCCATATCCCAATAGGGCTAACATGGCTGGCAGGCGCTGATTATTGAGAAGGAGGAGAGTCAGGACAATCCCTCCAATGGCCAGCAGAGGTTGAGACTTCATCATTCCTAACCCTTCGAGAATGAAACTTAATCCCAATCCGAGCATAATCCCCCGGATCACAGGCTTTGTTGTTATCTTTTCAATCCAGTTGATCGCGCCTGTGACTCCCATCAGAAGCCAGAAAAGGCCTGTAAAGATCCCCGATCCCCAGATCATTCCTGGCGTGATCGTACCAGCATGAGCGATGGCCATCCCGCCGATAGCCTTCATGGGCTGAACAGGAATAGGAGTTTTGAAATAGAGGCCTACGAAGATTTTGAAAAGGCCGAAGGCGACGAGGATTCCTAAGGGATCCATCTTGTTCAGGGTGATATATCCCACCACAAAAGGAATGAGTGTGCCCAGATCCCCAAAGGCACCGGCAAACTCCATTTTGTTGTAGTCGTTGCCCCACAATCGCATGGTTAATCCATTTATTAATTTGCAAGAAAAACGCCTATAATCCCTCCCCGCCTCCCTTTATTAAAGGGAGGATGAATAAAATTCATACTTTCCAAAAACCCCCCTTTTCTAAAGGGGGGAGAGGGGGGATTATTATTTTCTTAAGGTAACAATATTCCAAGGAAGTTACAATTTCAAGAGAAAAGAAACCAGAAAAAGGAGATTGACGGGCTTTACTAAAAGGTGTAGATTTCAAACAGAAATTAAAAGTAAATTGAAAGGGAGAATGTCCATGCTAAAACGAATCCTCCATTTTATTAATGTGGGCATCTGGGAAATCCATTTGAAAAATCTTCCACCTGTCAAAGCCTTACCCATTAAAATTCTCCGCGTGATCATTCTGGCAGTGCGGGGATTCACGAAGGACGATTGCCAGAAGAAAGCATCGGTTTTGACCTACTATTCATTGCTCAACATCGTTCCCATTATCGCCGTCATCTTCGGAGTCGCCAAGGGTTTTGGCTTTGACAAGCTCATCGAAAAACAGATTCTTCAGATGGCACAAAAGGGAAATTGGCAGTCCGATCTGACCAATCAAATCCTTGGGTTTTCCCATTCGCTCCTTGAGAATGTAAAGGGAGGAATCATTGCCGGCGTGGGTGTTGTTTTGCTATTCTGGACCATTATATCGATATTAGGAAGGATTGAAGAGTCACTCAATGACGTCTGGGAAGTCCGGAGACCCAGGACTCTGGTCAGGAAGTTCAGTGACTACATTGCTATGATGATCTTGGGTCCCGTTTTCTTTGTGATTTCCAGCAGTGCTACCGTTCTGGTAGCAAGCCAGGTAAAGTTCTTCGCTCATAAGGCAGGGGTCCTGGCTGTTCTCGGCCCCGCGATCTCTTTCTTCTTAAGTTTGTTGCCTTACGTTTCCATGTGGACTCTCTTGTCGATGCTTTACCTTATTCTACCAAACACGAGGGTCCCCGTCCGGGCGGGTATTTTGGGAGGGGTCGCTGCAGGCACAATTTTCCAGATTGTCCAGTGGATCTATATTAAATTTCAGATTGGCGTGGCGAGCTACGGCGCCATCTATGGCAGTTTCGCTGCGCTTCCTCTTTTGTTAGTATGGATTCAAATGAGCTGGATGATCGTTCTCTTCGGATCAGAAATTGCCCATGCCAGTGTCAATTACGAAACCTACGGCTTCCACCCGGACTATCCCCGGATAAGCGTCTCCTCAAGGAAACTCCTCGTTCTCAGAATCTTTCGCCTTCTTGTGGAGAAGTTTTCTACGGGGGAAAAACCTTTGAGCATCAGCCAAATTGCGCATGTGTTAGAGATTCCGGTCCGCCTCGTCCAGCAACTCCTCCATGAGTTGGCCGACATCGGGCTTGTGGCTGAAACTCCAAGTAGGGTCAAAAACGAAGTCGCCTTTCAGCCGGCCCGGACGATTGAAGGCATAACAGTGAAATATGCTCTCGACGCCTATGAGCAGCATGGAGCCAGCGCCCCCCATCCTCCGTCCGAAGAAGCGGAGAAGATTTCCAGGTATCTGAAAGAGATCTCGGAGACCATCGAAAAATCCACCGCAAACATTAAATTGAAGGAAATATGACAAACCTAGTGTATTACTGGGTCAGAAATTTCTTCCCTTCGTTTGTCATTCCGGGCTTGACTTAGCCTGCCCCGTACTTGTCGATTAGACCCGACCACGGGATACGGGGCGGGAATGACGGCTTCCGAATTAATGTAAAGAAGCGTTAGAGGCACACCACTAACTGCTCTCCTGTTTTTGCTGGATCAAACGAGGCCCGACCTTCCCCTCTCCTTTTTCGTAGAAGAGAACGTAACTCAGGTTGATCGTTGTCTTGAAGCTGTACCGATAAACGACCTGTTCTTCATAGAACTGGGTTCCCCCTTCTTGATAGGATGGAACCATCACTCTCTCCGTATACCG
This sequence comes from uncultured Syntrophaceae bacterium, assembly GCA_964390545.1. GTDB lineage: Bacteria > Desulfobacterota > BSN033 > BSN033 > UBA1163 > CAYMJV01. The sequence continues at coordinate 31,045 of CAYMJV010000017.1, read as the reverse complement.
ACGCCAGGGCTCAATAAACTTCCTCCACGTTCCAGTATTCAGGTGCCTTCTCCCTTTCTTCAGATCTTTCGTTAAGGCATCGTGCGTATGCCCAAAGATAATGTATTTCCCTACTCCCTCTTTGGCCAATTGCTTGGCTGCCTTCACCAGATCGGGTTGGTATTTCCCTGCGATTAAGTCTAATACCAAATTCCCAACTTCCCCGGGATGGCTCACAATAAATTCCGTGATGGTCTCATAATAAATCTGTTTCAGCCTTCCTTCCTCGTCAATCGAGTCTAACCAGTTATCAATGGCGGTTTGGGGTCTCACATTATCAAGATCGTTTATGATTGCTGGGTCTATCCCCAACTCGTCTTGCCTCTTTCTCACCTTCTCATAGAACTTATCGACGATTTCTACGACAATCTTGTCCCCGAGGGAGTAAGGGATCGGAGTTCCATCCTGGTTGAAGGTATTATGCACAATATCGTATCGGTGACCATGTTCGGCCCAGATCCCCAGAGGTTCATTACGGTAGTAGCTTTCCGGGGTGAGAATGAGTCCAAACTTTTCACGAATCATCTCCAGGAGCCTTGGATCGAGGTAAGCACCAAAATCATGGTTTCCTATCACATATCTCAATCGACGGGTCTTTCTCCTTGTGAAATACCTGAGGGTTTTAAAGAAAGGAACGTGTTGCTCCAAAATGTCTTCCATGACCTTTAACTTAACCTCGGGATGAGGCAATCCATCAAATTCATAGTATTTCTGGGTTCGTATCAAGTCGAAGATGTCCCCGAGAAGGATCATTTCAATCTTTTTGAATTCTCTCGCGAGCTTCCTCACCAGGTCTTCAAATTCCCGGTAAAACTGAAAGTCGTCTCTTTCCTTTCCATCGCCTAAATGGAGATCACTCAAAAATACTTTCATCGTGGCCCCTCTCTTTTAATCTTTTTGGCCGAATTCATGATCAGACGAAGTCCCTTACTTTCCTTGGCTTCCCCAATAGTTCCTTATTAACGAACAGGGTCCCACCCGTAACAGGATTGACGTCGATGAACCACTTGATTAACCTGATCTCTCCATTTTCAATCTCGATTCCCGTGATGCAACGCGGATGAACGCAGCTTCCCGTATTACAATAAGGCGGCTCCTTTTCTCCGGGGAGGTAGGGTCGATGGGTGTGACCAACGATCAACAGACCAACTTTTCCCAGATTCCCATTCACCCATTCGACGATTTCTTTTTCCAACTTTACCCTTTTTTTGAAGTTCTTTGCTGGACTGGTGGGATCTCTGGCACCTACGAGTTGAAAGACTTTCCAGATATTTCTGACAACAAATCTGCCCACCCACCACCACTCATCATTCAACAGATCTCCCTGATGGCCATGGGTAAGAAAGACCTTCTTATTCGTAGGCAGATGATGAAGGATTAAACCTTCATGGACTTTGATCCCATCAAACAGAGGCTTGGGAGTCTGTTTCATCCCAAGTTTTCTCTCTCGTTCTGGGCTAAAGCGGTAAAGAAATTTTTTCACCTGCCTGGAGTATTTCCATTTCCTGTTGTGGTTCCCCCAGAGGAGATGAAGCCGATCGGCCCCGTAGAATTGGCTCATCTTCCAAAAAATATGGCTATGGGCTTCCCGGATGGTTTCAAAGGATCGATTTTCCCAAAGTTCATCCCCATCTCCGATTTCAATATAAGTGAAGCCTTGATCGTAGTAGAAATTTAACGCATGGAAAAAGATATTCTGATTGGGTGCAAAATCATCTGTCCAGCTATTGTCTCCCCGATGACAATCACTAAAGAAGATGAATTTAGACGAATCATCAAATGGAATCTCTTCAGAGGATTCGAATACTTCGGATAGACGGCTTGCCACAGACATACCCTTCTCCTTTCCGTTGCGACACACCCTCTCCGCGGGGATGAGTTCTACCCCAATTGAGTGAAAAAATAACTTCCTCCCTCCACGGTGGGGGAGGATTTAGGTGGGGGGGAAAAGGTCAAGAGGTCCACCCCCATCCCAGCCTTCCCCCATCGTTAGGGGGAAGGAGATGAGAGCTATCGATTGAACAGCTCATAGAGTTTCTGACTGAGCTCTGGATCGAAGGTTCCCTTCTTTATCTTCTGGAAATAAATGTCCGTGATCGGCTCTGCAAGGAGCCGGAGGAACTTCTTCGCAAGATCCGGGTTCTTGTACTGGAATTTTGGGTCCATGTAGGCAAAGACGGAGTAAATCAGGTTTCCAAAGTGATAGTGTTTATCCATTCCTTTAAAGAGAAACGGGGGGAAGACATCGGGGACATTTTCCCAATCCGGATAGACGGCTTTGTCCCCGAGGAGCTGGATCTCCGGTTTGCCAAAAGCCTCCACAGCCAGTTTCATATAATCGCTGATCATGGGGTCCAATCCCATTTTTTCAGCGCCAATCCAATCGGCGGCAACCACATCCTCGCTGCCGATGATGGTTTGGGTGTAATTGGGATGTTTATCCGTAAAGACCCCGAAGGGTCCGTCCGCGCTCTTAAAGGCATCGATGAGAGCAAAATGGACAGGGAAATGTCTGATAAATTCGATGGTCGTGGAGAAGATATCTCTCTCATGATGGTACTCGCGAAATTTGTTCTCCATGGGCAAGGCGCCATAAATGTTCTTGATCGTTAAGGTGTAGTAAGCATAAGCATGCGTCTTATTCTTGGCGAAGGAGATCCGAAAATCCGCGTTCCTCCACTCCCGGTTCACGTAGTGTTTGCCCAGTTTCCCAGCAAAGGGATACTCTTCGAGATCCTCTGAAAGATCGACGATACGATAATTTCTCCCCTTCAACCCGATGTAATCCGCCACTGTTTTAACCTCTCGATTTGTAAAAAACACACCATACGTGCTTCTCGCCTCTCCCACTGCCAGGTTCCGATAACCCCGTTCATGCATGCGGTCAATAAGGGACTCAACCAACTCAGGATCGGTGTAGGTCGATGGATCCAGGGTGGAATACATGAACATGAAGTTCGGCTTAACGATGATGGCGAAATCTTCTTTCTTTTTCCCTGAGCGTTTCCAGACCTGGTCGAGCCTGCCGAGAAAGTCGGTAGCTTCAAGCACCTTCTGCAGGGCCATGGATTTATCTTTGTCCCTGATCGCAGCCACCTTGACAACCTTTTCCGAATGGATACTCCTCAGGATGTGAGGATCCATGTCCTCCTCTAAGGCGTAGAACAATCTTCCCTCGGCATCGGCCATCGCAACAACCCTGCGTTGGAAGGTGCCGGTCGGAAAGTGGTCGTTATTGATTTCGAGGAGGTTCTCATCCAGCATTTTGAAAGAGATCGCCTCATCCCCGGACAATATTTTCCATTGGTCTCCCTGGATATCCAGATCCATGGAGACCGTACGGCTGATGATCTTTCCAAGCAGTTGCTCCATTTTATTTTTCAGGAGGTCCGTCCGGTTTTTTCGGAACACATCCGAACGGACCTTGACATAGATATGTTCCGACTTTGGGTCGAGAGCACAGAAATAGTTATAGTAGAGGGTCGGCCATTGAAAGTTCTTGAAGGTTGAGATCTCGGCCTCTCCCATGGTCTGATCTGTTTTGATCGTGTAGATTTCGTTCTTCGATTCGTCCTGAAGGGTGATTTGCCCCTCCGACGGACGGACCCTGTGAGGCGTCAGGTGGAGACCCAGGGCGCCCAGGCCGCGCAGAATCTCCTTTGCCTTGTCCAGAAATGGGCGTGGAACGAGTTTTTCGACATTGTGAGCAACGGGAAAGGGCAGATCGACTACAGGATAAGGCTTGGCAGTGAAGCGGATCTCTATCTTGGCATGCCTCTTATGTAAATGATTGGGAAGGGTTGGCTTTTCGAGATCGCTCTTCGATACGACATACCCTTCTATCACCTGGTAGATTGGGCCATCATACCGATAAACTCCCTTCTCCACATCCAGCTCCAGCTTTTCGATGATGCGGTCTGTCAACCCATATCTCTCCCAGCCCCCGTCACCTTTTTCAATGACGAGCCCTATATCCCAGAAGATCTCACCATCCCCCCATGGAAAATCCTTGTCATGGATTCCAGAAAAGAAGAAAAAGTTTTTAAGAGCGCCCCCGTCGGAAACGACTTTTCCTCTCAGCACCAGGTTTTCATATCGTGTGTGGTAGGTCAAGCTTGGAAGATACGTCTCCTTAACCGCACCGTAACAGAATTGGACAAACGTTGAAATCGTTCGGATCTTCGTGATTGGGGAATTGGTGTTCGTGACCTCAAAGGAAGAAAGCATCGAGGGCAGGTCGAGCATTTTGAAACGCAACACGCCTGAGCCTACCAGGGTTCCGCCCTTTTGTCTTCCACGAGAGAGGCGGGTAAAAAGTTTGGTCATATCCTCCAAGGCATCCATCCCTGGATCATCGTGGATCATTTTATAACCGTAAAGGGAGTAGTCCGTTCCGTCTTTACCGGTGAACCAAAAGGAGTAAGTCATCTGTCTCGTCGCACTTGCTGCATCCGGCTTAAACAGGGTGAACACACCCTCTTGGATAGGCAGGCCCTCTCCCAGAGGTTTATAAGAAACCCTCCCGATCATCTTAGCTTCTTGACCCGACAGTTTGACAAAGTCAGAAACGCTTTCGATCTCAATGGTGACGTCAAAGGAAAACCTGTTGTCCTGTTCCTGGCCCTTTTTTTCACCCTCTTCAAAACCCTCTACCCCTTCGGCCAGATAGCCTGACATGGTCTCCGAGAATCGAAGCCCCACCTTCTTTGCTCTTTTCCGTTCTCCTGGCATGAGCCTTCCCCCTCAACTTCTCCGCTTCCCAGGCAGACGAAGTACTTTTTCCGCATTCTCAAGGATAGAGTCCGAAAACCCGTGAGCCCTCTTGATTCGAACATCTCTGTCTAAAGGGTTTTGCGTCTTCTTAATTTCCAGATACTCGTCCAGGGTCACCCCGTGGGTCACCCACGGAAGATGAATCCACCCATCGATCGGTATCGGAAAATCTGAACCGTTGACCAGCCATCTCGCAGGAAATGTCTCGAGGACTTCCTTCACGATCGGAATTCGCGTTGCCAAGGAAAAGGCAGAGGTATCTCCCCAGAGCTGAACCTTTCTGCCGGGGTTGGCACTCTTCATGAAGCCATAGAAAGCCTGCACCTCATTCTTATTGATGGGAGGTGGAAATACGGGAGTGGCACAGTGGGCTGCAATCACTGTCACACCATACTCCAGGGGTTTGTCAAGGAATCTAAAATTGTCGAGCCGCCATTCCCGTATCCCCTCGGGGAAGGAATACTCAGGGCCCACATGGCAAAGTAGGGGCATGTGCTGATCTGCTAAGGATTCATAATAGGCCTTGTGCTTGGGGTCTCTGAGGCGTATGTGCTGTGCAGAGGGGATGAGTTTAACGAGTACCGCGTCCGGGTCACCCACGACGAATTCTAATTCCTCGTCCCAATCCTTTCGGTTTGGGTTGACCGAGGCTCCATAGAAAAATCTCTTGTTCCTGTTCTTCGGATCTTTTTCCTTGCTGAGCTTATCATTCAATTCCTTCACTTTTTTGCTTAGGAACTTATTCGACACCCAGATGTCGGTCCTTTTTTTATCAAGAGCTCCTGTTTTGGGATGGTAGACCGCATCCATGCCAAGGAGGACGACTCTCTTCAGCTCTTCAGAGGTCTTGAGAAATCGATAAACGAGCTTGAGGTACTCATCCGTATCGATGGATCCGCTCTGATCCAAATCCGCTCCCAGCTTTTCCAGGTCCTTCTCCACCATCCCGTAAAGGATTCGGGTGAAAAAGAGATTGTTGTCATCGGGATTGAAATAGACGTTTTGGTCCACCTCATGGATCTCCGCACCTCTTCCGACCACGTGAAGATGCATATCCCATCTCATGAAAACGCCCTCCCTATATTTTAAATATTCCTGTATCAACCCATTCGTTCTTGAGAAGCGACCACCAGTCAACAGCCAGCCCCGTAACCACATAATCGTACGGCAACCAGCCGTAGCCTCCGCTACCCCACCCAGTTCCCCAGGAGTTTCTGATCAGCAAAGCCCCAACCGTTTCCTTAGCCCCCGGATTGGTATTCTTGATCTTCATCTCGTCATCATAACCAACTGCATCAACCGCGTGCCCACCCAGGACCTTCTCTCCTGCCGTCGGGTAGGGTATTTTGCCAGTGGTCTCAGCTTGTGAAACAGAGCTATAGACCGTAAACCCGAACATCGCAGGGAGGCCACCCGCCAAGGATTTTTTGATCTCACCGAGCAGGGTATCCTTAGGGGTGAAGGGCGGGTCAAACCGATAGTAGGAAATCACCTGATAACTTTGGGCAAAGGCGTAAAGGAAGGCGGTCGGCTCTTTTTCAAAATCAGCAACGTCATAATTCCAGTATTCTTCAGGCGGCACTCCGAAGAGCACCATGGCTTCCATGGTGCTCCGAAGAAAGGCCCCTGTGTCTCCTGTCCAATTCAACAGGTTTCGCGTGACCTTATAGAGAAAGAGCCTCGAGGCATCCATATGTTTACCAAAGGCCCTTCGCTCGAAATACTCCACAATCCCAATGCCAGCATGGGCAGTGCACGAACCGAGCCCGTTTTGGTCCTCGATAGGGGAACACCATTCCCTCAAATCGACAGAGGAGGGCACTGCGCCCTTCCCCTGCTTCGATACTCCGACCTTCTTAAGCATGGCTTTCACTGAATCCGTTTGCCCTAATAGTTTGAGCCGGGTGGAAACTTTATCCCGTTCTACCGTATAATCCCGAAAATCGGGATAGTCCGGCAACCAACCCATTCCTAACTTTTTGGCTGTTTCCGCCATAAGCGATGTCCTCCTTTTCGTTTGAGAGGTGTTCACCCCGTTAGAAAACGTTTGACCTTCTAACGGGAAGGCTCACACGGGGCATTAAACCCCGTGTTCGCTGCCATAAGGAAATTACCTTCATCCCCGCTGCCAGCAGCGGGGCTTTCTAACGGGGTAAAGAAAAAGTTGAGTCAGATAGTGAAAGGTCTTTGTGCCTCAAACTTCAAATTGGCCCGTCCAACGCGAAAGTAATTAGGGGTTTGATCGGGAGGCATGCGACGGACGATCGATTCGTGAAACTTTTTGTAGTCGCCTTTAAACACACCGTTCTTCCAGACCCGCAACAACTGAGCGGTGAAAAGGCCGTTGAAGTCACCATCGGAAGACAACTGATTGTCTTGGCATCCGGAGATTAACAAAACCGAAGCCTTCACTGCCTTTTCTGCTCCCTTCAACCTGGTATTTTTCAATATCTTGTCATAAAAACCCCTGTTGACCCGGTAGGTGCGAAGTGCTACATCAGCGGGCATGAATCGATATCTTACTCCCTGCAGGCTGGGACCAGAACCCCGGGCAGTTGTTTTTCCTCGGTAGTAGGCCAATTTCACCACCGTGCCACTGTGGCAGCTATCCGAAAAGACAAGGATACGAACCCCCGAAGAAAATTTCCCGAGTTGAGCATAGAGTTCGTCATCGACGAGTTCACCATCGTAAAGGCACCAGGTTTCATCCTGAGCATCTGGTTCGTCGCTGTTAAGATCTGGTAACTGCCCCCCGTGACCGGAATAGCTTAACATGAAGATATCGCCCGCCTTGAGCGTTTTCGCAGCTTTTGACATTTCACCTATCACCTTTGCCCGGGTGGCCGCCTTCGTTAGTAAGGACTTCACCTTAAACTTTCTCGACTTCCCGATATCAGCCATGTCCTCTGTATCCGCTTCACAGGCATTCAATTTTCCTGACCACCCTCCGTAATGTTTTGGGTCGACTGAGTTAAGTCCAATTGTCAATGCAAGCCCTTTTGCCATAATCCATCCTCCTTTCGGGTTGGTTTCGTTTCTTTAATCAGGTTTGGAACTCAAGAGGCCTTCCGCAGGCCCCAATAGCCCTCATTCCCACCTATCGCTTCCCCTCAGATCTTGTGAACCACGGAATGAAAAGAAAAAAGCCTGGCTTCAGCATTTTGAAGGCCAGGCTCGAAAAACCCTCACTCCTCCTCCCTGAAAAGGTAGTGATAGACTCATTTACAAACCCCATGAAGGGCTAAGAACAGTCGATGTACTTCTCTCCTCGCTGGTAAAATATATCATTCAAAAATTTTGTCAATTTATTTAGAGAAAGAGTTTAACTCTTAGATCCAATTAGCAAACCTTATACCAATTGATGTAGACGACGAAAAGAAATAAAAAAAATCAATAAATAGTCTATCTGAATAAGATAATCGTTCTTATGTCATCAACGCAAAAGGACTGGGTGAGAGCACATCCTTGTCTATAAATTCATTGAATCGCTATTAAAACCAACGTGGCTCTGAATCAAACCCTTGTAACCTATAGCTTTTCTCAACCTAACAAAAAATAGGCAACCCTCAGGATTATAGGCAATCACTCTTCTTCGGTGAGGCACTTCGATTCGGTACTTGATTGGGGGGAAAGCAACGGAGACTCGGGTCTCGTTCCCTTGGGTTTCTTGAAAAAATCTATAGACAGGAAGGGTAGGTTCTTTGAACCCAAGGATATGGAACAGCCCTAACAGCCATTATTCTCACTAATGCCCAGGGGAAACGAGAAGCTTTTGCCCGTTCCGAAGCGATTGGTCTGCAGACAGATTGTTCAGTTTTCGGAGTTCCCCCACGCTGATCCCGTATTTTTTGCTGATCCCGTAGAGGGTGTCCCCTTTCTGTACCGTGTGGTATTTCTTTTCGGCCGAGGCTGTTGGCTTTGAGGAAGTAGGTGGCTTTGCCTTCGGTTCGGCTGCTGGCTGTTTTTGTTTTTCCAGCGCCTCCATCTTCTGCGAAAGAGCATCCACCCGCTGAAGAAGGGCTAAGTCTGGGGTCGGAGTGCTGATTTTTCCCTGTAGCTCTGCGATTCGTTTTTCAAGCCCAACGATCCTCTGCTCCAGAGCGATCACCTTTGACTGCAACGGCCCCACCTCGCTGCTGGTGGGTTGTCTGCCGAGGAAGTAGAGGATACCTCCAGCAAAGATCAAGACGAGGAAGACGATCGCTAGAATGCGGAGGTATCTGCTACTGCCGGATCCACTTCCTCTTCGTTTGGGTGAGTAGGCACGGCCGTCTGACCAGGCGTCGTCCATCTGTAGATCAGGATCTTCCTTCATGAGGGTTTCTCCTTTGAGATTTCACGGATTAGAAACGGTCTGTCTTCGTTAGCACTATATACCACAAAAACTTCAGAGAACAAATACTTTTCTGGCAAATAACAGGAGGGAACCGGCGACCTGACCGATACAAAGGACGGTCAGACCATGGGGAGGTGGGGCAGGCCTTATGGCTTCGTAGAAAACGGGGGATGGTAGAAAACAGGACAGAAAATAGAGAAGGGGAAGGCTCTATTCATTTCAGAATTCTGACAACAGAAATGAGAGCCGTCTTCTTTTCTTATTTATGTTCTGCTATCTCAATTGTTCACCCACCGTTTTAAATAGAGTAACGACACCATTCCAGCTATGGTCAACAAATACAGACCAATCATCAAACTTAGCCCTGCCTGAAACTGATTTACCGTCTTCCAAATGATTACAAATTCCATATACTGTTCAATAAGCAAAACGAGTACCAAATCGCATCCATCGGTCCCTTCTGTTCAATTGGAGCAATTAGAAGAACAATCGCGACAATTCAAATAAACTTTTTTCCAATTCTGCCCCTTCCTGATGAAACCCAAAAGTGGAAGTACTTTACCCAAAAGTTCCAAATTATTTCCCAAAAAAAGAAGAAAAATCCTCCCGAGAAAGGGGACAGCCGTCTCCCTTTCCCTTGAATTTACGTGAAATTTGGCAAATTCCTATATAAACTCTTTTTTGGCACAGAATTTGGTTCATATACTTTTTGTGAGGGGCTTTTTGATTAATAAAAAGTTAACATTCATAGGGGTAGACCTATAAGTAAAAATATAGTAGTTTTTTCTTGAATGATCTATGGAAGCTAGAATCCTGGTTGTTGACGACGATAAACAGGTCAGAGAATATCTGTCTAATATGTTAGGGAATGTTGGCGGGTTTTCCGTCGAGGCGGCGGAAACTGCGGAAGGGGCCCTCCAAAAAATCCGGAGCGCGGCGTTCGACTTAGTGTTGGTGGACCTTAAATTGCCCGATATGGATGGTCTGGAGTTAATTACTGAGATCGTCAACTTTAGACCGGAAACTCTTACTGTTTTGATCACAGGCCACGGCAGCATCGATTCGGCAGTGGAAGCGATGAAGAGAGGGGCAAGTGATTATCTCACCAAACCTTTTGACCTCGACGATACGCTTGGTCGCCTTCGCAGGGTCCTTCTGGAGAAAAAGCGCTTTACCACCATCAAGAATCATCCGCACGGGTGTTCCTTCGGTTGGGAGAAACTAAGGGAAATGAAAGACAACCAAATTGAATTTTGGGCGGGGGATGGTTTTACCCGCTTACGGATCGTGGATGTTAACGAAAGGGACGAAACGATTTATATGATTACCCGGGAAGGGAAGAAAACATGGCCTTTGGATTTTCAAAAACTAGAGGAAGTCCATAATAGGATCCATCACCGGGAGATCGCGCTACTGGCCTACGAGATTGATAAGGCCATCCCCATGTGGGGAAACTACGTCTCAGGGTTATTCAAATATCTCGGCTGCGAGGACGTTTTGAGCTAACTTTTTGCAAACCGCCCCCGGGGAGCATAGAAAAGCAATACCTGGGGTTATATTTTTTGACATAGAACTCTCCTTTTTCTATATTGAACTCACTTTGAAGCGAATGTTCTTTCCACGATTACATGTATCTTCAAACCAGTGGATGAAAAAAGAGTCCTCTATGGCTTTCAGACACCTAATCCTTTTTCTCGCTCTAATGATCGCTGCGTTTTCTCCGCAAAATCTGCGTGCACAAGGAACCCCGGCCTTTTCAAACTATGAGTATCATGTGACAGACGACGGGGCCTTTGGGCTTTACAGGCCTAAGGGATGGAAGGTGGGCACTCAAAGATACCCCAACGGCAGGATGGTTTTTGTCACTGACCCGAAGGACCTGTCCCATGTGAATATGATCTTTCTGGAGAGCGTCGATCGAAAGCACGACTCCGTAACCTTTGCGGGTGCGACTTTAAAAAACGTCAACAAGCAGATACCTGACCTCAAACTACTTGAGGCAAGAAGCAGTCGCGATCGAATGCATACCGTGGTGAAAGTTCAGCGGAGTGGTCCCAAAAATATTCTAATAGAAGGGAGATACTGGTTTAATGTCAAGCACCCTACTGCTCTGGTGTTCGGATACGAGGCGCCTGCAAAGCAATTCAGGGAAATGGTACCCAGCCTTCTGACCATTATCGCAAACATCACGGTTCTCGATGAGCAAACCTATAAAAGGCTTGCGTCTCAGAGGAAAGAGAACAGGCCGACCCTTCTTCCGATGAAACAGGTTTCGGCACCTGACGGCACGTGTTCGCTCATGGTTCCTGAAGGCTGGAAACTCACGGCCGCTAAAGGTGCAGTCCTCTGCACATCCCCTGACGGGGATGTCGGTTTTATCTTCACGATTATCGATTTTGTCGGACAATCCCAGATCCCCTACTTCAGCAGCTCCAGCATCCCCGGAAACCTTCGTTACAATTATATGCTGCCTACCGATGCCCTCATGGTGGCCATGAAACATTTCGGTTCAAGCAACCCCCGGGCGATGGAACGTTACTCGAATCAATCATGGGCCGCGCAAGCCTCCACTTATCTGAAGCGGAGAGCCGATGCGGAGATCGCCGTGGTTTCTTACACAAGCAAAAACGGCGTCTCCTGTGTCGGTTGTTTCGATGTCTTAGGTCTCCGTCCTACGTCCACCGGACAATGGGGAATCATTCCTACGGGCTTCTGGGCGCCTCAATCACAGTTCGCACGATATTTTCCCTCCCTCATTAAGATCGCGGAAAGCTTCCGTATCAACCAGCAATGGGCCTCAGAATATGTCCGTCAGGGAATGGCGAAAGTGAGGGAGATGACGAAGAATACTTCATCGATGATGTCCCGTTATGCCGAGGAGATGCGTCAAAGCAGCCTCGCCAGCCATCAGAATCGAATGAAGAGCAGTGACTTTACGAGTTATAAGTTCTCAACCTATATGCGGGGTGAGCAGGAATGGGTGACCGGTTTGGAGGGAGGTAAGATCTACACCTCGGATCATTGGGGACTTAGCAGCGGAGGCCAAACACTGGTCGAAGGTCCCCCCTTCAATTACTACAATTATCAGGGCGATGCCCAGCATGGGCACATTCCGGTCGACATCTCCCGTGAGGTCTTCGAAGCCGTTAAGGGATCTCGTTGAGTTAAAGAAACTTTTTCAGAACCAGCCAAATCTTACGTCGAACAGTGCTCCCTGAAATGTTGGTTTTGGGATTTTCCATAAGAATGCTTCATTTCAAATGAAAATATTGAACCTTTATGTGATTTATAAAGGTCTTAGAATTGAATTGACACAAACATTGGTAAATCTCCCCTCGCCCCTCTTTGTCAAAGAGGGGTAATTCCTCCCTTTAGCAAAGGGAGGTTGGGAGGGATTTTACAAATCAATGTGGTCATTGCATCTCAGTGGTCCTGCCTTTTTGCGTATTTCACTCCGTAATCTTTGCGCCTCAGAACTACCTCGAAGTCAATATAAGCAGGTGCTATACGTAACATATTCTACTTTCTCATCTCTTCCTCCCAGTACCCCTCACTGACTTCCAAAAAGTCTAAAAAAGGTGTACACTACAAACCATATGGGAGCAAAGGAAACCTTTTAAGGAACCCAAAGGTTTGGTTTTTGGGAGAAAAAACGTAGTAACATAGAAAATAAATAATGTTGGGCGACAAAGAGGACCAAAAGCATGGGCTACCAATTAACGGGTGAACAAAAAGCGGGATATCTGCATATCAGAGTGTCCGGGGAGAACAGCCCTGAGACCGTCCGTCGCTATCTTGAGGAGGTCTTTCTCACTTGCCTTCGGAGGCAATGCTCCATTGTGCTGATCGAAGAGGACTTGCGGGGTCCAGGCCTGGGCGTTCTTGAGATTCACCAAATTGTAACCGAGGGAAGCAAACGAACGTGGCCGACTGTCCGTCGGATTGCTTACGTCGATACCAACAAAGAGCATTCTCAGTCGGATATGCACTTTGCCGAAACTGTGGCTGTCAATCTGGGCGTCAACATAAAGCTTTTCCCGACCGTCAATGAAGCGGAAGCATGGCTGCGTGATGCAGCGGTCCCAAGTGACACATGACAGGAACAGCAAAGAAAGAGGGACAACCACCCATTTCTCTCTTTCTGAATGAGAAAAATTACTTTGACTGATAACAACATTTTGATAAGATTTAGTTGCTAGGAAAAAATGAGATGGTCTGTGAAATCCGTCGAAGGCTCAGAGGAAAATGGAACCAACTAAACCGACTAAAGTGGTCGTAAAATATCTGAATGGCAAGGTAATCAAAGGCTTCATGCAGAATTTCTCGCCGAATAAGGACAGCTTTCATCTTATACCGGCAGACAAACCTTCTGGTGGGTCAGTCGAGGTGCTCATGAAACACCTGAAGGCTATTTTTGTGGTTCGGGACTTTCATGGGAATCCGCAGTTTGAGGAACGAGATTTTTATTTGGGAGGAGAGAAGCCTTCTGGGTTGAAATTGGAAGTGACATTTACTGATGGTGAGGTGATCGTGGGATCAACGTTGTTAGGTTATGATCCAAAAAGACAGGGTAATTTTATCATTCCTGCAGATCCGAATAGCAATAATATAAGAGTATTTGTGGTATCCTCCGCTGTCAAGAGTGTCCGTCAACTGTTCGACAATCCTGAATAACCCTTAACGTTCCCTTTCACATAAAAAAAGTTTGGCGTCGGCATTTCTGATCTTGCGTCGTGGGGGCCGGATCTTCACTTGTGAAGCTCTCCGCCCCCTGCCTACCGGCAGGCACAGGGCGGGCTTCCCGGCAAGGTAATCTCATTTTATATTGTGCCCCTTGACCCAGTCTATCCTGCAACAAGCGAGACGGGGCACGTTCCGGCCGAAAATGACTTTTGGGGTTGTGGCCCCTCTACCCTTGCTCTGGTCTGTAATGGAAGTTTATGGCTTCAGCACTACAGATCCCACATAAGTAAATGTTTGCGCTAAATTTCCGCCCAGAAGCGTAACAGCACCAACAATCACTGCCGCGATCAAGGCCACGAGCAGCCCGTATTCGACAGCGCTTGCTCCACGATCATCCTTTAAGAACTTTAAGAGCCTTTGCATTGACTTCTATCTCCTTTCTTATAGATCTTATCAGGGGTCTATAACTTTCTATTTCACCTCAAAGATTTATTATGACCTTATAAAGAGCAAAACCCGTGCCCAACAGGCTCCGCTTCTCTATTCGTTACAATTGTTGAAAACAGATGATAATTCATGACAATTCGAATAAATTTCTGTCAAGTTCTAATTGTGATCAACGAAAGGCAGCAGTGGAAGAGTTTTACACAAAAGTTCCAAATTCTTACCCTAAAAGAGATAAGAAGGCCTTCTTATTTCCGATGAGAATGGGGTATCTTCCGGTCAAGAATGACTTTTGAAGATGTGAGCCCAAGCCCTCCATTGAGAGGAATGAAAGAGGATGGAAAAACTTTTCCTAAATAAGGAAACGGCAGGGGAAAAATGAGAAAAGTTATTCTTAGCTGCAAAAATGACATAACTCAAATTGGATAAAATCAAGTAAACCCATGGGAAATCATGTAAAGCATTCATTTTGGCATACAATTTGATCATCTGTTATGGAGTTGATATTGAAATCGATTACATGAGGCCCCCTCACCCTCCCCTCTCCCCCTGCCTACCGGCAGGCAGGCGCTGGGGAGAGGGATGGGGTGAGGGGAGATTCCGTTGACTGTAATGGAATTTAATGCGTTTGTATTAGGAGGACCTGACCATGAGCCAGCTCTATGAAGCTTTGAGAAAAATGGAGGAGGATAGGCTGACAAAGATCGAGAAAGACGGCCCATCCGCCCATGAGCTTGAAGAGTCGGATCTTTCTGACGGAAAAAGCATCCCTTTATCTCCCCTGTTTCTTCTGGAAGCGCTACGAGATATCAAAAAGACAGTAGGCTCAATCTACAAGATCGGTCTTCCCCCGATGGAGAAGTCTGACACTATTGAAGATAGAGAACATTCTTGGATGGCAATGACCCAAGGTTTTGATCAAATCGTCTCCATAGTGAATATGCTTTCAAGCTATATCAATGTGACCTCGCCAATCGCAAAGAAAAATACCATCCATTGTATTCTTGAAGAAATCCTGGAATCGAATGAGAAAAAACTTCATGCAAGACAAATTGAACTGAATAAAACTCTTAATGAGGAGCTCCCCGAAACTCTTTTCCAGGACGAACAGCTAAGATTTATCCTTAATTTAGTGCTTCAATATACGATCCTCTCAACTCCCTCCGGCGGACGCATCGAAATTGTGACCCAGCTCGTTGATAATGAGAAAGAGCAAGATTTGTCGAGTATTGACTCACTAAGAAATAAATACAGCGAGATCTTGATTTCTTCTTCACACCCCAACCACTCGTCGAATGAATCGCCGGGCGCTCCGGAGGTTCCAAAAATTGAAAGAGATGGTACCTCCCATTTCATACTGCGGCTGGTGAGAGAAATGATTCGAAGAAATCAAGGGATGATTGACTTCCAAAGGGACCAGATGAAATCGCGAACACGCATTTCTTTAAAATTCCCTATTGAAAGAAGACGAGTGTTTTACTATAGGCCGGTTAATCTGTGATTTAAGACTTTGCAAAGGGGAAGGCCTTCATATTTTTTTTACCCAACCAATCTCATTCCCTTATATTTCCAGCAGACACCCTCACATCGAATTTCACATATTGTTAAAGAAACTCTTCCAAAATCAACAAGCCATAATTGCCTTATTAAATGTCATCAATTAGCACACGGTGACGATTAACGTCACTTAATGGGGATCCACAATTTCAAGAATCTTAGGAATTTCAATACTTTAATCAATTGGCAGAAAACTTGCTAATGCAAGGATGCCTCAATTCGCGGCTTACCGCATCCAGTCCTTCTGTGACCGATGCGGATGGGATCTATTGGAAGGGAAGCCGATGCCATATCTCACGAAATCACGGGAAGAGACAAACTGGATCTTAACGGTATGGGGGTGATTCTATCAGATCATTCGCTATGGTTTTGCTGATCGCAATCGTAAGCTTTTTCCCGCAGGCTCCTTTTGCCGATTCTTGGAATAAAACTGATCGTCTTTTCCGTATTGAAAGGAGCATCAATAAGAACGTTGTCCAGTTTGATGTCCGCTTGATGGAGAATAGCAATCTTCCTGATTCAAGTCCTGTTATCGTTTATTGGGTTTTGGAGAATGGCCAGCAGGAGGAACTGACGCTGATTCAGCAGAAATATGCTTATGGAATTTATTCTCAGGAGAAACTCGAGAAAAACAAGTTCAGAATTTTTTTGGTCGCTTTAAAAGACCGGGAGATTATAATTGAAAAAATCGGGGGCTCTTATAGGGCACTCATCTCTGTCAACGGCAAAAGGAGTATCCTTGAAAAAGCGTACGTCAAATCCAAAGAAAACTGGACGGGATTCCCCCAGGGTTTTCACATTGATCTTTTCGGCCGAATCAAGGAGACAGGTCTTCCTGTAGAAGAACGGATCATTTTGAATCAATGACCCGCAGGATAGAATGAAGGGTCTTTCAATGCCTCCAACCGCATTGGTCGTCGCCTGAATTGTTATTCCAAAAAATGGGGCGGGTTTAGACTGTCCCCATTTTGAATCGCTTTATCTCTTTCCTCAAATCCACTTTACCGTTATAATTATTGCTCAAAGAAACAAATTCCCATCGTCATCCTTTTAATCCAAGATCGCAGCAAGGAGGTAGTTGTGGTCGAAGACTGGATTGCAAATGCATATGAAGGCATGTCCCGACGGCAGTTTCTGGCGCGGATGGGCGTTGCAGGCGCCAGCCTCGTGGGCTTCGCGATCGCCGCGAACCCCGTGGCAGGAGAGGTCATCACGACTTCCACCGAAGGTCTCAAGGCGGCTGAGGGCAAGGTGCCCTCCGGAGACTTTCAGATCCCGATTTACGAGGCGCACCCCGCAGCCACCGAGAAATATCCCGTCGTGTTGGTAATCCCAGAAGTTTTTGGCATGCACGAGCACATTAAGGATATTACCCGGCGCTTTGCCAGGGAAGGCTATCTGAGCATCACCTTTGAGCCTTACGCCCGTGAAGGAGGCGTTTTGAATCTGCCCGACATGACATCTGTAAGGAAGGTGGTTGACTCGGTCCCCGACGGCCGTGTCATGGGAGACCTGGACGCTCTTGTGGCCTATGCTAAGATGCATCCGATGGCGAGGGCTGATCGGATCGGCGTAACGGGATTCTGTCGAGGCGGGATGTACACCCTGCTATTCGCTGCCCACGCTCGCGAATTGAAGGCTGCCGTTTCCTGGTACGGCCAGCTCCGTCCGGCCAAGACACCAGGTATCCGCACTGTCGGACCGCTCGACATCTCCGCACAGATCAACTCACCTGTGCTCGGTCTTTACGGCGAAGCAGATCTGGGCATTCCTGTGGCCGATGTCAAGGAGATGGAGGCTAGCCTCAAAGCGGCTGGCAAGACAGCAGAGTTTGTGATCTACCCCGGAGCCCCGCACGCCTTCTTCGCGGACTATCGGCCCAGCTACCGGGCCGAGGCAGCCAAGGATGCCTGGGGTCGCTGCGTGGCGTGGTTCAATAAATACCTCAAGTAGAGTTAGGGTTCACATTCAGCATCTACTCATGCTCAGGAGAGGAGGAGCATTGATCATGAGCCATTACGAAGAGGCGCAGAAGGCGTTGGAAAAGGTCCTGGGTTCTCTTGGCCTTGATGACGAGCTTTCTCGAAGGCAGTTTCTGAAACTGGGCGGGGTTTCAATCATCGGAATAACCGCCTTGGGACCTACGCTGGCCAAAGGAAGTGCGAAACCTCTCATCATTATGGAGCAGGCCGAAGGGATCGTTCTTGCCGACCCGACCAGATGTGTGGGGTGCCGGCGCTGCGAACTGGCATGCACGGAGTTCAATGATGGCAAGGCCCAACCAAGCATTTCGAGAATTAAAGTGAACCGAAACATCAACTTTGGCCCGAAGAGGCTTTACGCAGGAAGGGACAGCCTTGGGAACTGGGGGAACGGATTGATCATGCAGGACCTCTGCAAGCAATGCCCTCATCCTGTTCCCTGCGCCAACGCCTGCCCGAACGACGCCATCGTCGTCAAACCTCCTCTTAACGCTCGTGTTGTCGATCCTGACAAATGCGTGGGCTGCAAGATGTGCCAAAAGGCGTGTCCCTGGGAGATGTTGTCTTTCGATTCAGAGAAGAACAAGGCGACGAAGTGTTTCCTTTGCGACGGGAAGCCAAAATGCGTGGAGGCTTGCCCCGCATCTGCTCTAACCTACGCATCCTGGCGGGATCTCACCGAGACGGCACCACCCCGCGCTGCACCAACCACTGTCCTGCCGCCTGGAAAGGCTGCAGCCTGCATCGATTGCCATAAGAAGTAGAAAGGAGAATGTGGAACATGGCGAAACACGGAGGGTGGGCTGGCAAAGTTTTGCGAATCGATCTATCCACCGGTCGCATCTCAACTGTGGATACGGTTGAAGAATATAAAGACGTCCTTGGAGGGACAGGTCTAGGATACGAGGTGCTTTGGGAAGAGGTGGCCCCGGGAACGAAACCTCTTGATCCCGCCAATAAGATTGTCTTTGGAACAGGGCCTTTGGCCGGGACGGGAGCGCCCTGCAATGGTCGTACAGCGATTACGACGTTATGGCCGACCTGTTGGCCCAAGCCTCTTGTGGCGTCCGGCCATATGGGGGGCCAGTTTGCGGCGGAGCTGAAATATGCCGGGTACGATGGAATCATTATCGAGGGGAAAGCCGATCGTCCGGTCTATGTCTCGATCATGGATAAAAAGGTGGAGATTAAGGATGCCCGTCATCTCCGGGGGCAAGGGATTCGGCGGACGACGGTCGAGCTTTCCCAACAGTTCGGGCCTGAGGTCTGTGTTGCAGCGATTGGGCAGGCCGGGGAGAATCTGATTCCCATGTCCGTGGTGATGAATGCCTATTCTCATTCTGCAGGCGGTGTTGGGGCGGTGATGGGATCAAAGAATTTGAAGGCGATCGCAGTCCATGGGACCGGCAGTGTGAAGATTGCCGGGAAGAAAGAGGAGTGGGAGAAATTGGTCAAACTGCACCTCTCCCTGCTCGGGGCTAACAACCAGCACGTCGTTCCCAGCTCTCCGCAACCCTGGGCAGAATACTATAGCCCTGGTTCTCGCTGGAAGGGATCCCGGGGCAACAAGTGGGGAGCTTCTGAACCTGCGATCGATACAGGGATCTGCGATCCTCACGACCTAAACACCATTGCCTATCGAACGAACAATGCCGCCTTTTACCTCGGCGATATCGCCTGGAAATATACGGTCAGGGGCAATGGATGTACGGGTTGTCCCATTCGGTGTCATACCATGATCAAAGTGCCTTCCGTCGCAGCGAAATACGGCATTCCTGAAGTGGGGATGAACACGTGCGGGGGCCTGAACTTTGGACGTTCCTTTTTCAGGAAATTCCCGGACGGCGCTCGTGGGATGACGAGCATGGAAGCCTGCATGGTCGGGATGCACATGTCTGACGACTATGGCCTCTGGTGCAACTACAGCCAGCTGCAACGCGACTTCATCAAACTCTACGAGACCGGTATTATCAAGAACAAGCTCGGTGAAAAGGAGTTCAATAGTTGCTCGTGGGATAAATATGAGAAGGGTGATCCCAGTTTCCTCTTCGAACTTCTTCCCAGGATCGCCTTGAAGCAGGGGGAACTCGGTACGGTTCTCGGTCTCGGGACCGGTTACATGCTCGAGGCGTGGTCTCTTTCTGAAGAGGAATGGAAGAAGGATCATCGGCTCAGCTATTGGAAGATGGGCCACCCAAAACATCATGCCAGTGAGGAGGTCGGCCAGTGCGGGGTGATCATCAACACCCAGTACAATCGTGATCCGCAGTGCCATTCTCACTGCAACTTTACCCGGAACGGGTTGCCTCTGGAGGTTCAGAAGCGGCTCGCAGCTGAGATATGGGGAACTCCCGATGCTGTCGATGCGTTAGGGTCTTACACGCCGATGAATATCGGAAAAGTCCGGATGGCCAAGTGGTCTCTAATCAGGAAGGAATTGCACGACTCCCTCTCCCTCTGCAACTGGATGGGCCCCTGGGTGGCCTCTCCACTGAAAGAGCGCGGTTACCACGGAGATGATTCGATGGAATCCATGCTTTACAGCCTGGCCACAGGAGATCCAAAAAGCCGGGAGGAGCTGGATCAAGTTGGAGAGCGCATCTTCCTTCTCCATCGCGCTCTAACGATCCGGGATATGGGAACCAAGGAGATGAGCACCCGGCACGACACGGTTCCGGAATGGGTCTATGATGATCCGGAAAAAAGACCGGCCTACACGAAAGGGACGACTCGTCTCGACCGAGACGATGTGAAAGTGGCCATGGGGATGTTCTACGAGGAGATGGGTTGGGATAAGACGACTGGCGCCCCAAAGGCAGAAACCTATAGGAGGCTCGGTCTCGCAAAGGTTGCAGAGGAATTGGGCAAGAAAGGGCTATTGGGATAATGAGTGATCGCCACGATATAAGTCCTCAGACAAAAGAAACGATTATTGACGTGATCGCGGAGAGCATCAGGAGGAAAAGTCAAGCAGGACAGCTCGCCTCAGAGAATGAGATTCATCAAGAACTGCTGAAACAGGACATCCTGAAAGGAGACAGCGAAGAATCGCAACACCTCTTTAAGGAGATCCTTGAGGAAACCCTGAATCGATACAAAGATCTCGAAAAGCTTCCTGACAGAGGAGAAGGACCGCGCTTCTACTCATCACAATTCATGACCGAATCTTATACGAGAATCTTGCTCCAAAAGGAAACAAACCTCTTGCTTCTCATCGCTGAAGTGGTACGCGAAAGCTCCGCAGTTTACCCTCGTCCCGTTTCTTTAGATCTCTTCGGAGATTCTCCCTTCAATCTAACTCAGGGCGAGCTCCAAGGCTACTTACGGCAGATGGCCGGGGAGGAGGGATACAGGGATATCATGCAGACGACAACCTCGGCCGGAAACGTATTTCTTTATTCCTCGCTACACCTTGAGCCGGACCACGCGTCCATGCTTGCCGAATGGTTTGACGTGGGCCAATTCAATAATCCTTAGGCTTCAGAAATCGTTGTGGGGTCAGATTTTCGCCTGTCACAAATGACTTTTGAAGATGTGGCCCCGAGCCCCCATCGTATGTCAATTTCAATAGCTTTCGGTCGGTACTTATTTATTTAAGCCTGATCCCATATCCCAGAACCAGCCAAATCCTGTGCTGGGCAATACATCCTTGAAATCTTGATTCTCCAATCTCATTCCACGATCTAAGGTTTCGAATGGAAATCAATAAAACAAGAAAATAAGTTGAAAAATACTTTATAAAGTAGAATACTGTAGCATGACAATACACAAAAATAGGATCTGACGGGACAAATGATACCGAAGGTGTTAACCCGTGACTTTATTCTTGTTTTTTTTGCACAATTCACCTTCAGCTTCGTTTTTCAAAGCCTAATTCCTACCCTCCCAATCTATCTTTCGAGATTAGGATCTAACGAAGTGGAGATCGGTGTTCTTATTGGAATCTTTTTCTTCTGCTCATTGGTTTTAAGGCCCTTCGTTGGAAAAGCGCTTATAAGAACTCCCGAAAAAAAGTTTATGATCACCGGGTCTCTCCTTTATGCCTTAGCTTCCCTTGCCTATCTTTTAGCTCCGCCTTTCTGGCCTCTTTTGATCGTGAGGGTCTTTCAGGGAATTGGATTCGCATTCTTCCACACCGCCTCATTTACATTGATTGCCAATATCAGCCCAGAGACCCACCGGGGACAAAGTCTCAGTTATTTTGCTCTGGCCATGAGCATCTCCGGTGCCTTAGGTCCTTCCGTCGGAATCTTCCTCATCAACCACTTCAGTTTCACCCTCCTGTTCTTAGTCTGTTCAGGTCTTTCGTTTTGCTCACTATTCATTACTTATAGATTGGGAAGGAGGCAGGTCGTTCCATTGCAGGATTCCTCCATTGATGACGGTTTCCTTCTCAGTCGGAAAGCTCTTCCACCGTCTGTCATTAATTCCCTTTCCCTCTTCGTCTGGGGAGCTTTAACTGCCTTTTTCCCTCTTTATGCAATAAATCATGGGGTGGCCAATCCCGGGCTTTTCTTTACCACTATTGCCATTATGCTTATTTTAGGTCGTGCTCTAGGTGGGAAGATCCTAGATCTTTATAGCAGAGAAAAAGTGATCCTGCCTTGCCTCTTCACTTATATCATTTCGATGGCCATCCTCACTTTTTCCAAAACTCTTCCGATGTTTATTCTTGTTGCTGCGATCTGGGGGATTGGGAATGCCTTTCTCGCTCCTGCCTTAATCGCCTCTACTCTTGATCGTGTCGGTTCTTCTGTAGGTCCAGCGATGGGAACGTTCACAGCAATCTCGGATCTGGGATTAACCACTGGGCCGGTGATCATGGGCATCATCATCCAGTCGACGAGCTATCCGATCATGTTCCTATGTTTAGCTTTTGTGGGGCTCATCAATCTTAATTATTTCTATTTTTTCGTGAGAAAAAAAGGGGGATCCTTTCATTAGGTGTGTTTCTTCCTATAATCTTTACCATCAGGAGCAAACTTAGAGCAAAGATTTGCAGATGAAGGTTTCAGATTGGCGTTTTGACCGGTGGGATCTTGGGAAAATGAGTAGTACTTCACAGTCTTGATCTCCAAATTCAAGCGCGGAATGCAAGACTTCGATGGAAATCGATACATTTTCTTTAAAGTGAAGCTCCCCGGCCATCCCGTCAGGACGGGACAGGCACGCCGGGGCCGTTCGACAGCGCTCTCGGCCCTGAGCATGTCGAAGGGCTTCCCGGCAATGTAATATCACTTCATACTGTGCCCCTAGACCCCGCGCATCCCGCCAAAGCGGGACGGGGCACGTTCCGGTCACTCCTCGGTTTTAGAGAAAATTAATTAAGACAATTCCCGGATCGAAACATAATTTTCACAATTTCATTTCTGAGATTGACATAAACTATTCCTTGTAATATTCTACAAGAGTGTTTTTGTATTTGTAAGAGGCAAAACTTCTTGAGGCAGTAATCTATCGGGCAAGAGTTTGTGAGTGCAAATAACTGACTTTTGATCCTCAAAATACGGGGCTTACCCTGCTAAAATCCAGGATCCATACTATCTAGTGCTCCTAAAACTTTTCTTTTTGGTTGTATTAAATCATTTATCGAAATGTGAAGGGGGGTGAAACAGGATGAAAAAAACTTTTATGAGACATGTCACATGGTATCTTGTCGTGGCGATGGTTGTCATCGGCATAACACCCAGGGTTTATGCAGGGTTTTCACCGTCAGAAGTCGTTGGTTTCTCACCAATTGATAGAGGGTCTGACCTGGGAAGGATTCAAAATGCCATCGAAACGAAGATGATTGGTGAGCGGCTCAGGCAAATCGGACTTACCCCGGATGAGATTCAGAAGAAACTCAGCCAACTTAGTGATCAACAGATTCATCAGCTTGCTCTCCAGCTCGATGAATTGAAAGTGGGTGGCGATGCTGGTTGGACGGTTCTTGGTATAATCATTGTGCTTGCCGCCATCGCTGTTCTTATAATTTATCTATCAGGACATGAAGTTGTTATTCAATGAGGTTGCCGTTAGGAATTATGTTGCTACATTGTGTCGAGGTGACCTCTCAGAGTGAAAAGGTAAGATATCTTGCTCAAAAGAAGGGGGCGTCCTGCCTATAGGACGCCTCCTCTTTTTGAGCTTAACCCTGCTTTTCCTATCTTTCTGCGCCGGGACCCTCGCCTGTTGGTGGGATCAAACCTGCAATATACATCAGCAATGGGGTCAGACATTAACAATCTGGTTTTCAACGGTCGTTGAATAAGAGATCTGAATAATACGTCCAATTAAGTAAAGGTGACCAAATCAGATGGTGTAGAATTTGTGAAAATGGACGGGACAGACGGCTCAATGCTAACAGTGACTTTTAAAGCCAGAAAGAGCGCTTCATGGATGTCAATGGCTATTTTTTAATTAAAATAGGAGGTAACAAAATGAAAAAATTACTTTTGGGAACAATGCTTTTTGCGTTGGTAATTGTCGTTCCTATTCCAACGATGGCAGCGGTAGATATACACATTAGTATTCCTCTGCCGCCGCCCATCATATTTCCCGCACCACCAGAGATGATAGTGATACCTGAGACGTATGTCTACGTTGTCCCCGACGTACAGGAAGACATCTTTTTCTACAATGGTTGGTGGTGGCGTCCATGGGAAGGTCGTTGGTATCGCTCGCAATATTATAACCGGGGTTGGGGTTATTATGACCGTGTCCCAAGTTTTTATTTTGATGTAGACCCGGGTTGGAGAGGGTACTACAGAGATCATAATTGGTACGGGCATCGGTGGAACTATGAACGGATTCCTAACCAACGACTTCAACAGAACTGGAAGGGCTGGCAAAATGATCGACGTTGGGAAAGGCGAGGAACTTGGGGTGTCCAAGGCTATCAACCTCGACCCCAACAACAGAGACAGGAAGTAAGACATGAAAGGCAACAGCAATATCAACAGAGGCCTGAGGTTCAGCGACATCAGCAACAAAGACAAGAGCAACAGAGACAACAGCAACAAAGACAACCCCAGGTTCAGAAACCTCAAGGTCAACAACAAAGACAACCTCAGGTTCAACAACCAAAACAACAACCTCAGGAGAAAGTTCAGCAGCCGCAAAGACAAGAGCAAAGACCTCAGGTTCAGCAACCACAACACTCTCAGCCTCAAGGAAAACCTCAAGGAGGGGATACAGAACATAGAAAGTAGGATGACAAGAAGTTTAAAAACGTTGCCCTCTATAATTTCTGTCGGGGAGAACAAGGGGACCATAATCGTAAACATGCGGTAGGACGTAGAAACAATAACCAAGAGGGATTAGGCGCAACTGCCTTTTTTATAGACTTGGGATTACAATATTGCAGAAATTCCGATATCTGCTATAGATGTGCTGTTTTCAGATCATCCCAAATCTTTAGATTTGATTTTCATATATTTATCTGGTCTGATGATTTCTAGAAGCATCCCTCTGTTGCAGATAAGCAGGTGAAAGAAACAACTCTATCCTAATCTTATTCTCCCAAATTGCCAGCAGACCTCCTCACTCCGAATTTCGTATTCTGAGGATAGGCATAAAATCGAAGGGGTAAGAATAGGGTTAAGCTTACAACTTCTGCTTCGAAAAAATAGGTGTACTCCCTGATCGAAGTTTTTTCGAAATCCATAGCTTCACAATCTCTATTGACTTTCCTCCAGGATTAAATTATCTCCCAATGAGGTTTAGAAACACCCGTAGAAATTCAGAAAGGAGAATAACAATATGAAGGTTGTTGCGTTCAATGGTAGTCCGAGGAAGGACGGCAATACGACGATTCTCATCAACCGCGTCTTTCGTGAGCTTGAAAAAGACGGAGTTGAAACTGAGTTGGTGCAGCTATCGGGCAAGGAAATTCATGGCTGTATTGCTTGTTACAAGTGTTTTGAAAACAAGGATCGGCGCTGCGCTGTGAAAACTGACATGGCAAATGAGTGCATCGAGAAGATGATTGAAGCAGACGGGATCATCTTGGGTTCCCCCGTCTATTTTACCGATGTGACAGCGGAAATGAAGGCCCTTATTGATCGTGCCGGTTTTGTATCCATATCAAACGGTGGAATGTATAAAAACAAAGTTGGTGCTGTTGTGGTTGCAGTACGCCGGTCTGGGGCTACACACACCCTTGATACCATGAGTCACTTTTTTCTTGCCGGGCAAATGATCATTGTTGGGCGAAGTATTGGTGTAGGCAGGGATAAGGGAGACGTTGAAAAAGATAAGGAAGGCATACAGGGTGTGGAGACCCTTGGACAAAGGATGGCCTGGTTGCTTAAGAAACTGTCTGTTTAAGCTGCATATCTCAATGATAGGTTAACAATCAACACTTTCTTCCCGGGGATGTTGAGGTCTTGAAATATCACTTTTGAACTTGCGGCTGCTTTTGTTATCACCCTATTAACGCTAGCAAATTAGGAAGGACTTTCCTTCGAAGCCGGATATTATCTTGGCGTAATCGTCCAGATATTTCCCTGACTGTCAACCCCTAAGTTTCCTCGTAATGGCGTTATCGTCACAGGACCTCCCCGGCTGTCAACCCCAGCATATCCTCCCGATTGGTTCGG
Organism: uncultured Syntrophaceae bacterium; assembly: GCA_964390545.1. Classification (GTDB taxonomy): domain Bacteria; phylum Desulfobacterota; class BSN033; order BSN033; family UBA1163; genus CAYMJV01. Next base: position 4,649 of record CAYMJV010000017.1, on the reverse strand, counting down.
CGTTAGAACCGACGTATTCCCCTGGCTGTCAATCCCTAAGTAATGTGGCGGTTGGTTCGGGGTATTTGCTTGGTTGTCAGGCCCTTCCGAACGCTTTGGGACAGGACTTGGGCCGGTCCGTTCACTGCCAAGCCCTCCCGAAGGGTTCGGCAGGGCCGATTGCTCAAGCGCAAAAGAAAGAGCAGGTATGAGAAATAATAGAAACGCTGCTGTAAAAAGACAAATTTTACTCATAATCCCCTCTTCAAATAATTATTCCTCAATAGGGAGACAATTGCAACGCTAACTTTATCTCGATCTCATTCTCCGCCCCATTAACCTTCCTGAATTCCTCCAGAGACTTGAATTCCTTTGATAGAGTATCCATATTTAAATAAGATTAAGAGAGAGGTAGATGATCATGAGCAAGAAAATGTTTTCCCTGATTGTTGGATGTTTTTTGCTGCTGTCAGGGTGTGCATACAGCACTTATGGCGGCTACTACGGTTACCCCGAATATGATGACTACTATTATGGGTACCCTTACGGTTCCTTCTATTATGGCCATCCTGGGCATGAATTCCGTGGCCATCACGAATTTCGAGAGCATCATGAATTTGGAGAGCCTCACCACGGCAATTTTGAACACCATCGCGAACGGTTTGAACACCACGGTCAAGGAGAATTTGGGCACCGTAGTGGAGGGTTCGACCATCGTGAAGGTGCTAAGCACGGCGGGGGGCATGAGGGAAACCATCACGGCTAACGCGTAAAAACCCCTATCGATAAAACCAAAAAAACGCCTCAGGGACAGCTCTCAACATTCAACACTTAGGAAGATCGAAATAAAGATTTGACCCCATTTCGCTTACGTTATCAGCGCTAGCATAATGAATCCCCACATAACCCCCAATTTCATTCAGAGTAAATCCATAACTCATGAGAGCCACCTTGACGGACATATCTCTTTATCCCTTCGTCATCTATCGGCTGAATATCTTATATTTCAAGACCCGGCCCTGTTTTGGACACTCCCGTTTTGGATTGACTAATGAGAGTAATTTGATATCTAATATTGTTAGAGGAGAGGGTTGAAACGAACGAGCAGATGGTAAGGGCTATTACAACGATTCCTGGGGTACCAGGAATCACAGACTCAGCTTGAGGTTTTAGCACAGTAGCAGTGCTAGAAGAATGAGAGATGAAGGAGAGGGATTGTTTCAAAGCAACTCTTCTTTTTGGGAAACCTGACTGGATCCCGCTTATGCCCGGGGAACCCAGGGAGTCTACGTTAGCACGCTGGCATCAGGAGGGACTTTCTGAAGGAAAGGATTATTACGAGGCACTCACAGAACTGCTTGGGATTCATGACAAGAAAGTACCACACCAGGAGACTGAGTTAGGCGTCTCCTTTAAGATGATTCCTCAGTTCGAAGAGAAAGTGATTGAACATAGAGAGGGTCACTTCATTGTCCAGGATTGGATGGGGGCGCTTGTAGAAATTTCAGATCAATACGATTTTACTTACCTCCGGTCTCCCAAGGATTTCGTAACGAGAAAATGGCATAAGTTCCCCGTCGAGACAGAAGCAAACTGGGAAGAAATGAAATGGCGCTATGACCCTAACTCACCAGACCGTTTTCCCCCCGATTTTCATGAAAAGTGCCGATCTTTGAAAGCCCGCGATGATATCCTTCGAGTTTCCTTTAACGGCCCATTCTGGCAGCTCAGAGAATGGTGCGGTTTGGTGAACCTTTGTTTCTTTCTGATTGATAAACCAGACTTTGTCAAGAAAATGGCCGATTTCTGGAGAGATTTCGTTCTGCAAACTTTGATCCCAATCCTGAAGAACATTGACATCGACCATTTTCACGTCTCTGAGGATATGGCCTATAAAGGGCATAGTATGATTTCTCCGGCCATGGTGAGGGAGTTCCTCTTTCCCTGTTACCTTGCCTGGATTCCAGAGATTAAGAAGTCTAATCCCTTTACGGTCATTGAAATGGATAGCGACGGTTACATTGGGGAGTTGATTCCACTCTGGATCGAGGCAGGTTTCAACTGCTGTTCTCCTGTCGAAGTGGCGGCAAGCAATGATATCGTGGAATATCGGAGGATTTATGGCAAAAAGATGGGGTACCGGGGAGGGATCGACAAGAGAACAATCGCCGAAGGCGGAAAAACGATGGAAGAAGAAGTCCTACGCGTTGTTCCTCCATTGCTTAGAGAAGGAGGATTTATTCCTTCCTGCGACCATGGGGTTCCCCCTGATATTTCTTGGCAGAACTACATAGACTATTCACGTTTGTTAGCAAAGTTAACCGGTTGGCTGTAGGAAGATCTGACCCCTACCCCCCCGTGTTGCTGGTGAAACTTTTCAAAACCACCCAAATCCTTCGCTGAACAGTCCTTTCTGGTAACCCTCACTTTCAAAAAGTCTAAGAAACGTATATAGTACAAACCGTGCACTGCTCCGTCAGGGCAACGAATAACGGAGGTTTGTCAATGCCGAAGACGATGTACATGGTGATTGAACATTTCAAGAACCAAGACCCCGTGCCCGTATATCGCCGTTTTCGGGATAGAGGTCGCATGGTGCCTGAGGGCTTGGTCTATCTCTCGAGCTGGGTCGATCAGAAGCTCGAGCGTTGCTATCAGCTAATGGAAACCCACGACCGTGCGCTGCTCGACGAATGGATGGCAAGCTGGAGCGACCTCGTTGATTTCGAGGTACATCCGGTAGTCACATCGAAAGAGGCCTTCGACAAGATCGCGCCGTTACTATAGGTCTAACCAGAGCACCGTAGAGAATTGCATGGGGTTTAACAAGACGTTCGAGCCGCTGGGCAAAAGCGGCCCGCGGCTCAACGCGTAGGGGCGAGGGGTATGAAGAAAATCATTTTATTCTTGGCTATCATGTCGCTTTTGGGGTGTGCGGAGGGACCACCAATCAGAAATCCCCAAATTACAAAATCGAATTTACCGCAGCAACATCTCATTGAGAATGTTCCCATCTATCGCCAACCCTATAGGGATTGTGTTCCCACTTCCTTGCGGATGATATTGAATTTTTACGGAAAGAATTTATCCCAAGAGGAGATTAGCAGAGTAAGAAGAGGACGGGGAACTTCTTTCGAGGATATGGAATCTTACCCAAGAGGTCTGGGCTTTGGACTTTATTCCTTTTATGATTGGAAGAAAGATCAAATGAAGTATTTACTCGCTCAAGGGTATCCTTTACTCGCACTAGGAGTTTGCCCTCCAGAATGGGCAGAGGGTCAAAGTCCTGGAGGGGAAGGTCATGCTATTGTAGTTGTGGGATACGACGACTTTAAAAATATCTTTAATGTTTACGACCCGAATGGGGGGAGGAGAATGAAAATCCCTTACGATGTTTTCAAAGACTTCCATAAATCACACCCCAGATACCCCAATTTTGTTCTTTGTATTTATCCAAAATGAAATCAAATGGTGACTTAAAAAGAGCGTGATAAAGTTCAGATTTAACTCGTTACTCTCTCTTTCAATCGCAAATCAACAATCCTTTGGTTGAAAGTATGGCCATAAAGGCCATTCCGCAAGATTAATAGCTGTTGCCAAAGTCCTCCCAAAGAACTCACCATGAGATCTGTGCCAAGCAGGGTCCAAATAACGAATTTCTCCCCAAAGGCGTCACAGGTATTGGTGAGCCGATTGACTTCGTCGTCGCTTAAGGGTTCTCGTTTGTATTGGTAGGGCATAGAATTTCAGTCTAGGGGACCGTTAAGATTTTTCAATTAATAGTTCTACTTTAGGGGGATCAGATTGCATTCGTACGATACGGACATCCTCATCCGGGAATAGAATCTTTGCTATCTCAGTAAATGCCTCTTCTGTTGTCAACGACCGCGCCCAGGGTTTACCCTTTTCATGAATGACATATGTAACAAATTTAGTATCTCTGAAGGATACTTCTAAATCAGAATTTTGCTTTTTGTAATGTGATTTGAGCATTTTTTCGAATTCGCGGAGATTAAATAATCTTCTTTCTTCTTGCATTTCCGTACGGCCTCCTTTTGCTTATTATACCAAAAAGCGACAGGGTGTCGCAAATTATTTATCCACAAGTAAGGAAAATAAAGGACTCGTTAAGGAAGAGGAAATAACAATGTGGCCTTTTTGCGCAGAAGGCGACAGCGACTTAAGCAGCAAAATAGCGCCGAGGATACCTCGCCCCATCAATTACTGATCGAACTCTACACCTTTTGGATGGTTCTGTCACTATCGAGTACAGGAAGTAACCGCCAGGGAATGAAAAGATTACACAAGTTTTTTTGATTTCGAGTGAGCACTCTTTAGGCACTGTTTGAGAACAAAAAACTTAAGAACGGTATTCGCCGCTCCAGAGAGCATCGAGGAATGTCTGAAATTTGAAGGGGGCATTAAAACGGCTTCTCCGAATGTCGACAGCGTCGTCAAATGTCATGGCAAATGACGACGAATATGTCAATATTTATTTATGCAAAGCCTTATTGCCAAAGGGTGAATTCCTTTCCCGGAATTTATTGATAATCTTAGGTATGAAGAGAGAAAAGATAAAGAGACCGATGGAGAAAAAGACCTTAAAAGAGATTAGGTTTTCCCAATCCCCGCTGGCCCAAACTTCCTTGAGGGTACCGATGAAAAAAGTA
>CAYMJV010000016.1:0-45700 GCA_964390545.1 uncultured Syntrophaceae bacterium | reverse complement strand
TGGCCTATCATCCCTCCTGTGCTTACAACGAGAAATTTATCTGCGCCCTCCCGCCAAAAGAAAACATGCTGGAGATTGAGATCAAAGCCGGCGAAAAAACTTTCAAGTGATTTTTGTTCTTTATTATCCAAAGCGTTAAGATTCCCTTTGAGAGAGATGGGAGTTATCCTCATAAAAAAGGAGGGTAAGACCTGCGTTAGAAGGAAAAGAGCTGTTTGCGGGGGAAGGGAAGAATGGAGAGAAGATGTTAATTCAGAATATATTGCACCGGATTGGCTGGGATGTTGTTAATTCTTACTTCATAGTGAAGGTGGGGGCCTGTCGTCCTTCCACTCATCCCGAGCTCTGCGATTTTATCTCCTCTTTCCACTCTCTGGCTTAATTTTACTAAAACCTTGTGGAGGTGGGCGTAGCAAGTGGTTATTCCAAATCCGTGGGAGATGACCACAATCTTTCCGAAAAGCTGATCCGTTTCGATGTCCGAAACGATTCCGCTGGCCGGTGCGATGACCGTGGTCCCCACCCGGTTTGCAATATCCAGCCCTTCATGCATCTGGGATAAGCCGGTAAGCGGATGAGTACGAAACCCGAATACCGATGTCACCCACCCCTGGACTGGCCAGATGGATGGAGTGTGGGCCAACAACTGCTTTTTGACGAGTAAGAGTCTTAAGAGTTGGGAGAGGCTTTCCTCACTGGAGACGGCCTCCGATTGGAGACGTTCTATATCACTTCTCATTTGCAGAATCAGCGCCTTCTCGTCTTCCCTTCCTTTGAGCTTCTCTCGAATATCCGAAGGGGAGGGCCCGCCGATGCCCATTAAGGGATCATTTCCTTGTTCTCTCCTCTCCAAATTAGCAATGATTCGGGTCCTTCTGTCGAAATCCTTCAATCCGGAGAGTTGCCTTTCTAGCTGCTCAACCTTGGCTAAGAAAAAATGAATTTGCGATGTCTGCCCTTTCATCTCCTCACGCAATCGATACACGTCGAAAGCCCTTTTCTTGACTTGGATGTAGTCGGACAAGAAGAAAATGGCGACAAGAAGGATAAGGGCTGAAAGGTAGAGTAAGGTCTTAAGCGACTTCTTACTAATCTTCAGCTGCCTGGTCCTGGAGGTGTGATGGCCAAAGAAAAGAATACTGATATATTCTTTTTCCAACCTAGTTCCCCTTTATCATTTTGATTCGGGCCGAATCGAACCGTTATGGAGAGACCTATTTAATAATAAATTTAAATGTTTTGGTCAAGATTTTTTTTGGGGCCGGATCTCTCTGCCAGGAGAGGAGGAAAATCCAAGTATTATCAAATAAGTAGACAGCCACCCCTCCTCATTGGGTGGGGAAAAAGATCAAGGTTTCAACAGCCATCCCCGCCTCTAATTGAAACGTGCCCCTTTGAAGCTCCCCGGCCGTAGGCCGGGGCTTCCCGGCAATGTAATATCGCTTTATATTGTGCCCCTTCCTGCCTGCCGGCAGGCAGGGACCCCGCCTATCCCGCTATACGTGGGACGGGGCACTTTCCGGTCGACTGTGTAGGCATCGTCCGTGGTAAGAGGATGAGCAGCATGAAGAAAGGTTGAGGTTAAGATTAAGGTTGAGAAGATCATAAAAAGAAAAGCGATGAAGATCATTGTCTTCTGATTTAGACTTTTTCTAATAATCTTCCCAATCCCTATGGCCAGAAAGAAGATCGCTAATGTGCCAATCAGACCCGAGAGGGCGGTTGATACTTTTTCATTTTTGATCCACGGGATGGCATATTCGGAAAAAGGAGCATATTTCCAGAATTTCCATCCCTCTCCCTTCTCTAAGAATCCTTTCGTCTCCGCCACTTTTTCGAGGCCATCCGGAGAGGAGGAAGCAAAAGGGGAGAGAAAGAGGGCCAGGAGTAGGGATACACCCAATCCAATCCAGATCAATCCATCAAGCCGTCTTTTCATGGAGGGCTCCTTTCTTGGCAAAACTGATCACCAAATCAGGCCTTGTTTTTAAGATGAGGGAAACAGCGGTTGTCGTGATGATGGCTTCCCCAATGCCAATGAGAGCATGAATCCCCGCCATCGCGGGTAATGCCACCTTTAGGGGAGAGGTTCCTGAGACTGCCAACTCAATAGCCGCGGCGGAGGCCCCCGCCACAATAGAGAGCCATGAGGAGACGGCCAGGGCGAAGAAGAACCCTTTCCGACTCTTTCCAGAGAGGTGATAGAGGATAAAAAAGATGCCGTATCCTCCCAATCCTCCAATAATTCCCATGTTGAAAATATTGGATCCAAGAGCCGTTAGCCCCCCATCTGCAAATCCCAGACATTGGACGATCAGGACTATGGTCATGATCAGAAGACTTGCCCAGGGACCCATCAGGACTGAGGAAAAGACAGCTCCAAGGAAGTGGCCGCTTGTCCCTCCTGCAATGGGAAAATTAATCATCTGTGCTGCAAAGATGAAAGCAGCGGTCACACCCATCAGGGGGACTTCCTTCTCTCCAAAGTTTCGGTTTACCCTCCTCACTCCATAGGTACACGCGCCCACGGAGATGGCAAAGGTGGCGGCATTGATACCATTGCTTAGAAATCCATCAGGAATGTGCATAGATCCTCCTTTCAAATCCCCCCATCCCCCCTTTTCTAAAGGGGGGTGAGGGGGGATTAAATAAAAAGGCCACGAAGGTTCATTCCCATACTGGAAATGGAAGGCCTTCGTGGCCCCATCCAAAAGATTAATTTCTAATTTCGAAGCACGAAATCCGAAACAAGCACGAATGCTCAAAATACAAATTTCCGAAAGAAAAAGTTTAGAAATTCGAAATTAGTATTTGTTTCGAGTTTCGAAATTCGTGTTTCGGATTTCCCCGGTACACCGGGGTTCAGGGTTCTTCCAAAACAATTCGGTGATCAATGAGATTCATCTCTTTGATTCGGGCTTTAATCCGCTTCTGTTCACCAAAGATATTTTGCAAATAGAGTTCATCTTTCTCGGGCCGAAGAATAGAGATATCTTCGAGAATTAACTCTTCTTTACCTCCCTTAACTAAGTACGCGTTAGCCTCACACATTGTTTCCTCCTGTATCAAATCCCCCCAACCCCCTTTTCTAAAGGGGGAGACGGGGGATTGAGTATTAGGTTCCCACAATTTCTTGTATTCGTTTAATCAGTTGGTCAACCAGATGGGGGAGGGGTTCCTTGGCCGTCCCAATGATTTCCACCTCAGGAATCTTCAGAGGCAGAAGGCATTTGATTGCAGATGATGAGGCAATAGCCTCTGCCATTTTGGGAGTTAACTCTCCCATCATCGAATTAGCCAGGACAATACTGAATGTCCCGGCGACGATATCCACTTTTCTTACCGTTTGAACAATGGCATTCTCACCGGAGGCGCCTTTATTGGCCCCAGCTTTTAACATGGCCCCTGTGGCCATAGCATTCGTTCCCAATCCGATGACTTCTAATTCTTCACCCAGAACTTCCCGCAGGCGCTTGATGATGGCGCTTCCTATCCCACCTCCCTGCCCATCGATAACAGCTATGGACTTTCGGCTTCCCCCCATTTCACACCTATAAAATAAAAAAAGCCACGCTTCCCTCCTTGTCATAAGGAGCTTGACCTTCGTGGCTAATAATCATTTAATCAATAAGGATACTATTTGTCAATATTATATTATTTTTTTCTTTTAGACGCCTTTGCGTAGTCAACCATCCCCTGAAAATCAACCACCACTACAGGTTCGTTTCCAACGACCCATGCATCGTGGCCTGACGGTAACAATGAAACATCACCGGCCTTTAATTCCTTTTCCGTACCATCATCCATCAGCACTTTTATGGTCCCCGAAACGTGGTATTGAAAATGAGGGGCTTCACAACTTCTCGTATTTACAATGGGTTTTACAGATGTAGACCATCTCCATCCAGGTTCAAATACGGCTCTCCCGATCGTGGCGCCCCCTATCTTTACGAGCTCTACCTTCCCTTTATCAAATTTCCTGACCTCATCAGGAACACCAAAGCTTTTTGTCTCCATCTTTTTCATGATTTCCACCTCCTTCAGCTAAAATCTAACCATGCCTCCTAAGATAGTCAATCTCTCGGGTTTCTCCAGGCCAGAGGCCGAAGCCTGGGGCGGAATCGAAAGGTCAGGGGGAGGAAACAGTCAGGGAGGAGGGGTAGGGGGGGTTATTGCCTAAAATACTTTTTAATAGTGGTGGTAAGCGCTTTGGCGAATTTTTCTTGAAAATCATCCTGGTTAAGCAGACGCTCATCTTCCCTGTTCGTGATAAAGGCGATCTCCACGAGCACAGAAGGAATGTTAGGAGCTTTTAAGACAAGAAAATTAGCCTGGCGGTAGTGAGAATATTTTAGATGATTCACGCTTTTCATATTCCCAAGAAACAAATCGGCAAATCGAAAACTCTCTTTCATCGAGTTGTTTTGCATAAGGTCTAGCAGAATCTGGTTCAGGTTTGGGTCTTTGGCGACGGAGGGTCTGGCGATCGCCCCCCCCAACACATTGGACATATTTTCTTTGTCGGCCAAGATCTTGGCAGCTTCGTCTGTTGCACCGGAAAGGGAGAGGCAATAAATGGAAGAACCCCTGGCTTGAGGATTAAAACTTCCATCGGCATGGAGGCTGACAAATAATTCTGCTCCGTATTCCCTTGCGATCTTGGATCTGTCCTCCAAGGGGATAAAATAATCCCTTTTTCGAGTGAGAAAAGCCTTGCATTCATTGCCCTCGTTGAGGGAATAGACGAGCTTCTCTCCCACCCTCAACACCACATTCTTCTCCATAGTCCTTTGGGGGCCTATGGCTCCGGGATCCTCTCCCCCATGGCCAGGATCGATGGCGACGATCCTTATCCCTTTGGGGCTAGTCTCCTTTTGTTTTTGTCTCTCTTCTTGTTCCTTTTTCTCTTGTGCCGGATCGATGAGGTCGATCACGAGACGGTGGGGCTTATCCTGATAAGGTTTGAGGGCAAGGATACTGGCTTGTAGGGCCCTTTTTTGATGGAGGATCAGTCGGACCTTCTTTTCTCCAAGGGGGGTTAGACTGATCTTGGATAGAAAGGAATCATTTACTCCTAACTCCCTCTTCCTGGTAAGGAGAATTGTCTCCTTCATTTCAAGATGGAGCTGCCCAGGGTTGACCTGAGAAGAACTTTCGTATTGAATCGGTTCGGTGAGATCCAGAACCACTCTTGTGTGATCCGGGGCTGACCAGAATCTCACATCAGTGATCATTGCAGCAGAAGCAAGAGTGGATTGGGACAGGACGACGAAAATTCCGATGAGAAAAGGAAGGGCGACTTTTGGGAAAGTATTTCTCATCTTTTAAATACACTGATATCATAATCGAATGAATCTGTCAAACAACAATAAAGAAGTGAAGCTCCCCGGCAATGTAATATCGTTTCATATTGTGCCCCTTGACCCCGCGCATAGCGCGGGACGGGGCACGTTCCGGCCAAAAACTTCTGTTTTTCTCTGTTTTTTTCTTGACTATTGAGTTCTCCCAAATTATTATATCTCTTAAAATCGCAAATCGGAGAAAGGAGGGCGTATGAGCAAAAAGGTGATCGATTTATTGAACCAGGCAAGGTCCAGGGAGCTGACGGCAATCACCCAGTACATGGCCCAGCACTATGAACTGGAGGATCAGGATTTCGGGAAGTTAGCTTCCAAATTAAAGGAGATTGGGATTCAGGAGATGAAACATGCCGAAAAGCTGGCCGAAAGGATTTTGTACCTAAAAGGGGAACCTACGTCAAAACCGGATGGCATAGCAAAGAAGGGCCAGAAGATTCAAGAGATGTTAGCTACCGATTTCGCCCTTGAGACGCAGGCGATCAAAATGTACAATGATGCTTCTGTGGTCTGTGCTGCGGAGAAGGATCAGATTTCAAAAGAGGTCTTTGAAGAGCTTCTCAAAGAGGAGGAAGATCATTTGAACACCTTTGAGAATATCAAAAACCATGTTGAAAAAATCGGTCCGGCTTACTTGGCAACCCTGACAGGCAAGTAGACTTTCGGACGTTTGAAATGTATCGTAATAAAAAGGGCTTTCTGACGAGCGAATGGTCGGGAAGCCCTTTGTGTTTGAAGGCTCCCTTCTATTCGAGTGTCAGACCATTGGTCATCTCCGCAATCCGATGCTCTGCAATGCATGTTGGATGAACGGATGTTTCATCCGCTCTCCATATTTTTCTTCCCATCCGGCTTTTGCCACGAGATCACGAACAGGCCCTTTCATTCCAGCAAATAGAAATTGAATCTGCTTGCCCAAAAGCTCATCCGAAAAGGACCTTCGATAAGAATTCCAAAATGAGTGGAATCCGTGTATAATTGGCACAAGGGCGTTAGGTAAAATGATATCCCCCCTGGTGGCTGAGTCGTAATGGGTTGAAAGTCAGAAGGGAACGGACAAACGGATTCCAAAGCTTTAGAACGCGGAGCATTATTAAGTTTATGGGTAAGTGTCCGTGGTGCCTGAAACGAATTTTCTTCATCCTATTGGGGCCTCTGAATCCAAACGTCTGGAGGTTCCGCTCTAAAGCTTTCTCATCCGTCCGTCCATTCCCTTTTTCAGATTTTCTCTCATTTCTGCTATTCTGACACAGCCCTCTGAGGGGGAGGGTGGGGTGGAAGGAGAAGAGAGTGAATCTCGAACCTCTATTCAAGCCGCAGACCTTAGCGGTCATCGGAGTTTCGTTGAGCAATGACAGACATCCTGCCAATGTCGTCTACTACAAGAATTACTTCCGCCGTCAGGCAAAGGTTTTCTCAGTGAATGAGCGCGGTGGATTGCTTCAAGGAGAGAAGGTTTATCCCAGCATTTTGGACATCCCTCAAAAGATCGACCTGGCAGTGATTGCCACAAGAGCAGAGATGGTTCCAGGAATCATGAGTGATTGCATTCAAGCGGAAGCCGGGGGTGCTGTGATCATTTCAGGGGGATTTGCCGAAAGGGGAAGGATGGACCTCCAGGAGCGCCTGGCAACGATCGCCAGAGAAGCCGATTTTCCATTTATTGGACCGAACTGTCTGGGGACTTATTCTTTCCCTTATGTGGATACGTTTTTCATCCCTGCAGAGAGGATCGTGAGGCCAGAGAAGGGAAGGGTGGCTTTGGTCAGTCAGAGCGGGGGGATCCTGGTCGACTATATGATCAAGTTTGCTGAAGAAGGGGTAGGCCTATCCAAAGCCGTCAGTATTGGGAACAAGGCCCTGATCGGAGAGATGGACCTCCTCCGTTATTTCACGAGTGATCCTGAGACGGGTGTGATCGTTTTTTATGTGGAGGGTTTTAAGAAGGGCGAAGGGCGTTCGTTTGTTTTAGCGGCCAGCCAATGCCCCAAGGCCGTCATCGTCCTGAAATCGGGTAAGACACCGGATGGAACGAGGGCGGTTTCGAGCCATACCGCTTCAATAGCAGGCGATTACGAGGTTTTTTCTTCGGTCCTCTCCCAATATGGCGTAGTGGAGGCAAAGGATGAATTCGAATTGATCGCCTTTGCAGAGGCATTGAGTTGCTACCAAAAGCCTATTGAAGGCCGTATCGGCATTATCACAGGGAGTGGGGGTCACGGGGCGTTAGCCGTGGATGCCTGTATATCTCATGGCCTTTCTGTCCCTCTTCTGTCAGAGCAGGATCAGAGTGAGATCCGAGAAAAGATCTCCCCCAGAATTCAGGCGATCGCCTCCTTGAACAATCCAATCGATCTCACAGGAAGCGTCGTGGATGACGATTTTGTTTCCACGGCTAAGATCATGAGCACAAAGCAGGAGGTCGACTGTGTCCTGATATTGCTCCTCCCTTACACTCCCGGGATTACCTCCGATTTAGGGGCACGATTAAGTCAGATCTACCTGCAAGATGGTAAACCCCTGATTGCTTATGTCCCTCATGTGGAAAAATATAGGATGTTTATCGAGGGATTTCAGCTCAACCAGGTACCGGTTGCCCACTCCATCGAAGAGGCAATTCATATGGCAGTGGCTTTGAGGAGAAGACAACCATGCTGATGAAAGAGGTTCGGGATATCATTTCATCCTCAAAGGCAACAGGGTGGGTCTTGGAGCCCGAAGCCAAACGCCTTTTTTCTTTTCTCGGATTAGATGTCCCTCGATTTGTTTGGGCCAAGAAGGTCGAGGAGGCGATCCAATTTGCTGAAGAGATTGGTTACCCTGTGGTGGGAAAGGTGGTTTCCCCAAAGCTAGTTCATAAATCAGACAAGAATGGAGTCGAGATAGGAATTGACAACGATGAAAGACTGAAAGAGGCCTTTCGCCGCTTTAGCCAGATTGATGGATTTGCCGGAATGTTGGTTGAGGAAATGATTTCTGGCATAGAGTTAATCGTGGGAGCCAAAGTCGATGACCAGTTTGGTCCGGTTGTCCTTCTTGGGATGGGTGGCACGGGGGTTGAGATCTACAAGGATGTTACTCTGAGGATGGCTCCTGTTGCATTGAAGGATATTGAATCGATGATCCGATGTCTCAAGGCCCACTCGCTCCTTGAGGGTTACCGTGGTTCAAAACCTGTCAATTTAGACGAGTTAAACCGGTTGCTCAAGACGTTTTCTGACTTTGCGATGGACCTTGAGGGTTTGTTCGAATCGATCGATCTCAACCCGGTCATCTGTTCGCCAAAAAGATGTGTAATAGCCGATGCCAGGATCATGCTCCGACAATGACCAACCGGTGGAATTCCGAATTATCGTAGCCCTCGCTATCGGTCGCTTATCGAACGATTCACGGTAGCAACACAATTTTTACGCTGACCGCACCGCGAAGATCACCTATGAGAAACCCGGTAGCACGATCCTCAGGATACTTCTCTGCCAGAATGGGTTTCACGTCGGCGGAAATGTTCTCCTCCCTTCTTAAACCTCTCGTATCGAATGCTTGACAGGAACTCTGAAAACACATTAAATTTATCAGAGTCTCAGTGGGAACGAAAGGGAATAATGATTTCAGCCATTCTTCTCGGAGCAGGAGAGTCGAAACGGATGAAGGTGAATAAGCTGTCACTCCCCTGGGGAAGAGAGACCGTCTTTGAGCATTGTTTCAATACGCTCCTCCGGTCAACGGCGCAAGAGATCATTGTGGTCCTCAACCCCCAGAACGAAGGAATGAAAAGACAGTTTGAAAAGAGGTCTGCAAGCACAACCAAAAAGGTAAAAGTCACTTTCAATACCTATTATAAGCGGGGAATGAGCACCTCCATCCATAAGGGCCTTCAGGTCATGGATCCCAGAAGCGAAGGGCTTCTTATTTCCCTTGGTGATCAACCCTTTCTCAAAACGAGGACTATTAATGTCCTCCTCCGCGCCTTTAACCAAAGAAAAGGGGAGATCGTTGTTCCATCTTTTCGGGGAAAGAAGGGGCATCCGGTGATCTTTCATCGGAAGTATCAAAAGGAACTGCTGAAATTGAGAGGGGATACAGGAGGAAAGCCCATCCTGTTGAGATATTCTAAACTGATCAAGACCATTCCAGTAAGATCAGAGGGAGTCATTAAAGATATCGATACAAGGGAAGAATATCGGAAGGCATTAAGGATGAGAAGGGGTAGAGATGAAAAAAGGAATTCGGGCAAAATCGGAAAAAGGAATCGATGAGGTCATTGTTTTGATCAGAGGGGCAGGGGAGATGGCCAGTGGAGTGGCCCATCGGCTTCATCAATCCCACTTCAAGGTTTGCATGCTTGAGCTTCCCCATCCCATTGCTGTAAGAAGAGAAGTTTCTTTTTGCGAAGCGATTTACGAAGCCGAAAAAGAGGTCGAAGGGGTTCGGTCAAAGTTCATTTCCAAACCCGAGGAAATTTTTTCGGTGTGGGAGGATGGGAAAATTCCCGTTTTGGTTGATCCTGATGGAGAGAAGACAAGACGTTTTATAAAACCGGATGTTTTCGTTGACGCCACCATGGCTAAGAAAAATTTGGGAACCCATATCAAAAAGGCCCCCCTGGTCATTGGTCTCGGCCCGGGTTTCTATGCCGGCAAGGATGTCCATATCGTGATCGAAACGAATCGGGGACATGACCTGGGCCGGCTGATCCTGAAAGGGACTGCAGAGCCGGACACAGGCATTCCGGGCAATATCGGAGGTTATACCGTTGAAAGGCTCTTGAGAACGATGAAGAAAGGGGTCTTTCATCCTCAAAAGTGGATTGGCGACCGGGTCAATAAGGGTTCGGTTGTTGCTGTTGTAGATGATTTTCCCGTGATGGCGAAGATCAGCGGTATCGTCAGGGGACTGATCCGGGAGGGAGTGGAAGTAAAGAAAGGGATGAAAGTGGGCGATATCGATCCGAGGGGGAGAAGGGAATTCTGTTTTACCATCTCTGACAAAGCCAGAGCCATCGGCGGAGGAGTACTGGAAGCCATCCTGTATTGGTTTAATCGGTAGATTCTTCGTCGCTTCGCTCCTCAGAATGACAACCGAACTGTCACTCTGAGCGTAGCGAAGAGTCTATGCATTACTAAGGAGTCCATAATTGAAAAGACATATTCTTCCGAAAATCTCCCCTAACCCCTCTTTGCCAAAGAGGGGGAATTCCTCCCTTTTGTAAAGGGAGGGAAGGAGGGATTTAGTCTCCAGTGTCCATACAATTATGGACTGATTAGTAAGCGGCGAAAAGAATATGGATACTGATCAGAAAATCATCTCTTCCCTCATCGATAGGTTGGTGAAGAAAAAAGAAGGACGGGAGGAACAACCCCATACGCTGGTTGAATCATTAGACCTGAGAGCAAGAGAAGTGGTGAGCCTCGTCGGAGCAGGTGGGAAGACGACCTTGATGTTTCGCCTTGCCAAAGAATTGCTCCTGGCTGGGAAAAAAGTGGTGACGGCCACGACGACAAAGATCATGGAACCCTCTTCAGAGGAGACCCCTTGTCTCTTTGTCCAATCTGACGAGGAGAAACTAAAACAACTGGCTTTGCAACATATTGACCAATTCCGCCATATCACCCTTGCCCGGGAGAGAATCGAATCGATTAAACTGAAGGGGATATCTCCAGATTTGGTAAGTCTTCTCTGGAACTCTCCTGAGATCGATATGATGATCATCGAGGCCGATGGTGCAGCAGGCCGTCCAGTTAAGGCTCCAAGGGAATGGGAACCTGTCATCCCTTCCCACACAACTCTCGTCATAGGCCTCCTAGGAGTCGATGGCGTTGGAAAAGAACTGAACGAAGAGAATCTCTTTCAGGCAGAGCGAATCTCGCAGTTGACAGGGATTCCCATGGGAGGGAAGATGACCTGTGGAGGCATGGCCATTTTAATGGTCCATCCGCAGGGCATCTTTAAGGGAGCCCCTCATTCATCGAGGAGGGTTGCCTTTATCAATAAGGTGGATGTCCCAGAGGGGATGATGTGGGGCAGGGAAATAGGAAAAGAAATTTTGGAAAAAGGATCGCCACAGATCGAAAGGGTGATTCTTGGGCGACTGAAAAGCGAGCTCCCGGTAGCAGGGGTCATGTTTCGGAAATAAAAAACCAAATCCCCCCAACCCCCCTTTGCTAAAGGGGGGAGAGGGGGGATTACTGATTCGCAAGTTCGTATCCGAGTCAGTGAACGGTGTTTTGGTAAGCGAAAATCAATTGGTTACGTAATCGTTGGAGGGATGGCAATGAGATACAGAAAGCTTTTCTTGGCAGGGATCATCCTTTTTCTAAGTTGGGCCTCTCTGGGCTTTGCAGAAGATTACACCCTGCAATACTTTTTGAGCAAGGCTTCTACCAAAGAATATGAGCCTTCTAAAAAGGAGAAGGCTGAACTGTTGAATCGAGTGAATGAAATGTTGGAAAAGACGCAGGAGGTTCATAAGAATCTGGTCCAAGCCATCCTGGGAGGGGAGATCACGATGGAGTATCAAGAAGGGAAGTTTTGGATGAACAAACTGGAGGAAGACCGGGGATCGATTGAAACCGGAATGCAGCAGCTGAAGCTGCTAAAAGAAAAGCCAAACCATCTCGCAGGCTCGATCAAGCTCTATAAATCTCTGAGAGATCTATCGGTCAATTTTAATGCCTACAATAATATGCCGCTCTTGTCCGCCTATGTCGGGGATCTGGCCCCTGAGGTCGAGTTATGGGCTGATCCGGTATTCTACAAACTTTACCTCCTGTCGCTTGCTGCTTCAAAAGAGATGGGGACAGAACCTCCAAAAAAAGAGAAGCCTCCGATTCCAAAAGAGAAAAAGCCTTAGCCTATCCTGGTTTAGACCTGGGGGTTGGTAATGGAACAGGGTGGAACTGCTAGCCTTCTGAATGTGTTGCGAACGAGGACCATGACATCTGCGGGATTGATAGGGATCCTGGCCCTTACTTTCTACCTTCGCCTCCTCTTTTTCGGGCAGTACATTGATGGAGACGTGGGGAACGCCGGCTATTTGGCCTGGCGGATGGCTGAGGGAGAGGTCCTGATCGATCTTGAAGGTCCAGGGAAGCCCCCTCTCTATTCCATGCTCTACGCCGTGTTCATTCGCCTCTTTGGTGCTTCTGTCCTGGGACTCAAGATATTTGGGACTGTTTTTGTCCTCATGGCGATTCTTGCCGTCTACTGGTTGGTGAAACAAGCATACGGGAAACAGGTAGGACTGTTAGCGGCATTGTTGTTCGGGATTTTTTCCTCCGTACCGATGGTAGAGGGTGAGACAGTGAACTTAGAAACGATCATGCACCTCCCCTCCATCCTGGCTATTGGTCTTATTCTTAAAGGTTCAATTTCCGGGAAAATACGTTGGTACTTCCTCGCAGGTACATGTGCTGCCTTGGCGACGCTAGTTAAGCAAGTGGGAGGAGTGCTCTTTTTTGTATTTCTCTGTTATGGAATCCACGAATGGCTAGGGAAGGCCACCTCTTTCCGAAGACAGTTGGTTTATCGCTACGCCCTGGTAGGAGGAGGGGCGCTTCTTCCTGTGATAGGTATCGTTGGTTTTTATTATGCTTATGGCTACACTTTAAACGAACTTTACGATTCGATGCTGGGGAGTAACCTTCGCTATATTCAAAGAGGGTATGAATATACGGGTATCCTGAAGGAATTTATTTCAAGTATGAGAGTCATTGTTCCGGAGAATGGCCTCCTCTTCCTCGGAGCGATTTTTGCGACCGCACACCTCGTTTGGCAAACCTTGCAGGGCAGAGGAGAGAAGAAAGATCTCCTGCTATTCTGGTGGGCTTTCTGGTCCTTTGCGGTTCTCTGGGTCAGCAGGACTTTCTACCATCATTACTTTCTTCAGATCATCCCTCCTTTCTCTGTCTTGGCCGCATATGGAACGATAACAAGTTGGAAACTGGCAAAATCACTTTCTTCTCTTCTCAGACTTGTAACCCAGGTAGTATGGGTGACCGTTTTCGGGATCTTGGTTTTTGTTTTCTTGAGAACCGACTATAAATACTTCTTTTCCTACTCGCCTACAGAGCAGACGCTTTTTCAGTTCAAAGCATCAGATGGCGTATTCGATGGATATGGCATCTATAATATCGTCCAGCATAAAATTGCCTCTTATATTCATGTTCAGACGGACCCTGCTGAGACGATTTATGTTTGGGGAATAGCCCCACAGATCTATTTTTTAGCACAACGGAAAGCAGCCACTCAATATCGAACCAATTTCAATATGAGCCAACTCGTCACAGATAAACCCACGGAGGCATTGAAGGCCTATGCCGCCATCGTGATGAAGGAGATAAGGAAATCCTCTCCTGCTTACATTGTTCAAATATTCCTTCTTGAAGACTTCCCGGAGCTTCATGCCTTTGTTCAGGACCATTACACATTGGATAGAGACGTGGAATTCCCTGCGCCACCCTACAGGATCTGTCTTTACCGAAAGCGATGAGAGAGGCCGTCCAAAAAGCAGACGCGGTGCAAGGAAGCCCGATCAAGGGAAGAGATATCCCTTCAAAATGTTGAGGTAAGTTGTTATAATAGGAGTGCTTTCATCTTATGGGTTAGCCGAAATCATTGCCAGAGGGAGAGCGATTAGCAAAATGCAGGATATCTATTCTGAAATTATTCGAGCCCTTGAGAAGAAGGAGAAGTTGGCTCTGGCGACTCTCATCACCCGTGTGGGATCTGCCCCCAGAGGGGTAGGGGCAAAATATTTGATCAAGGAAGATGGCTCTTCCTTTGGTTCCATCGGCGGAGGCTGTGTCGAGGCAGAAGTATGGCAGGGGGCTCGGGAGGTGATGAAAAAACAGGAAGGAGGAGTCCTCCACTTTAGTTTGACGGCAGAGCAACTGGCAGAAGGAGGGCTCATCTGCGGAGGGAATATTGACATCTTTGTGGAGCCCTTGAAAGAAGAGTTTATCCCTATCTATCGAGAAGTGATGAAAATGAAACAGAAAGGAGGAGCTGCTGTTCTTGCTACTCTAATCTCAATGGATGGTGTTTTCCCGAAAGGTGAAAAGTCAAAAGCTCTGTTAAAGATTTCCGGCGAGAAGGTGGGGTCTCTTTTGGATAGAAAGGAATTGGAACAGAGGATTTTGGAAGAAAGTGAAGCATTGCTGAATGAAAAGAAGCCGAAAGTGATCGTATTAAACTCGGAGGAAGATGATACTCGCCGTGGTGATCTTGTCGAACCATGGAAAAAAATGGAGGTCTTACTGGAACCCATCTTCTCAGAACCCACTGTATATATCTTTGGAGCAGGACATATCTCCCAGCAACTCTCTCCCCTCGCCAAGAGGGTCAATTTCAGGGTGGTGGTCATCGATGACCGTGAAATGTTTGCCAATCGAGAACGTTTTCCTGAGGCAGATGAGGTGATCGTCTCAGAGTTTGAAGAATGTTTTGATCGATTCTCTATCGATGAGTCTTCTTATATTGTCATCGTCACACGAGGCCATCTCTACGACGGGTTTGTTCTGGAACAGGCGGTCAAAACCAATGCCCGTTACATTGGAATGATAGGATCGAAGAAGAAGATTCGGACTCTTTACCAAAATCTGATGGAGAGGGGAGTTCCAAAAGAGTCTTTGAATCATGTTCATGCTCCAATCGGTCTTGATATCCATTCCGAAACCCCTGAGGAAATTGGAGTGAGCATCATCGCAGAGTTGATTAAAGCGAGAGGGGAACCTCTTTCTAAATCCGAAAAATAGATGTAGAAATTTGTCATTGCGAACGAAGTGGCCGTCCTCATTCGGGAACCCCTGCCTACCGGCAGGCAGGCGCTGAGGGGCTCCCCTACAGCTAAATGAAAAAGAATAAGATGGAGCCCAAAAATGGAAATTTTTTTGCAGATTGGACAAAAATAGTCAATTTTTTAGAGGAAGTTTAGTATAGACATGGAATTAAGACGGAAAAATTCAATATAACCTGTTAATTTCATTTACTTTTTTATTTTTAAGATTCATCACTTCTTGGCACAAAAATTGCTCATTTGAAAAACCCATTGACAAAACAATTTTCGTTGGTATATAACTAAACAAATTTCTTAATGAATCTGAAAAAAGGGGAGGGCCAAGAATGAGAAATCAGAAGGGTTTTACATTGATTGAATTGATCGTAATTATCGTCATCATCGGGATTCTTGCAGCAGTAGCGATTCCAAAATATCTCGACTTAACGCAGGACGCCGCAAATGGCACAGCAAGAGGTGTTTTGGGTTCCCTGAGAAGTGCGAATGCGCTAAGATTCGGCAAGAATATACTAGGAAATACCGCCACTGCGTATACCATGCTTGATATCGCCAATGATATTGCCGAATTAAAAGGTGTTTCATGGACTGCGGCAACAACGCTCTTTACGATGACAGCAGGAGGGTATAATTACGTCTTTACCCTCACACCCACACCGGCGGCCCCCGGTACTTACGGAACCATATCGGCAGCAACAGGAACGTGGTGAGGGTTAATATCAGCCTTTTGTGACAGCCTCCATAAGGACGAAAATAGAATGGGTTAAGTCGGCCAATTTTTTGGCTGGTTTAACCCTTCTTTTTTGCTCCTTCCTCTTTTTCTATGACTTGTTTAATGGAAGATACCTCCTCACAGAAAGAGACCTCGGTCCCTATTTCATCCCCCCGAGATTCTTCTGGGTTGAAAGCATTAAGAATGGTGATTTTCCTCTTTGGAACCCGTATCAGTTCACGGGTCACCCTTTCTTCGCCAACCCTCAACATGCCGTCGCCTATCCATTAAACGGTCTGTTCTTTCTTCTTCCGTTCGACATGGCCTTCAATGCCATTATCATCCTCCATTTCTTCCTGGGAGGATTATTCACTTATCTGTTTCTGCGAGATTTAGGAGTACATTCCACAGGGGCTCTTATCTCAGGCCTCATCTTTATGTTGAGTGGTTATCTCCTCTCTGTCCACTCCCTTCTAACCTGTCTTTTGTCCGTGATCTGGACCCCGCTGATCATGATGTTTTTTAGAAGGGCTATGTCATGCCCGGGGTTTAAGAATGAAATAGTAACTTCCATTTTCATGGCCATTTCTTTCTTGGGGGGTGGCGTTGAAATTGTTTATGGCAATTTTTTAGTCCTTTTATCGATGATCATCTTTTCTCCTCAGATTCAGGGGATTCAAGAGGGCGACCGCAGAGGGGCTCCCCTACAGAATAAGAATTCCGTAGGGGAGCCCCCTTCTGTGCCTGCCTGCGGTAGGCAGGGGCTCCCGAAATGGGCAGCGGCAGTGGGCCGCCCCTACTGGAATCGATTTCGAAGCCTCTTGATCGTTTCTACCGTCTTCTTATTCCTTTCGGCCATTCAGTTTATTCCTTTTCTTGAACTATGGGTTCACTCCATACGAGGGAAAGGAATCTCTTACCAAGAGGCAACCGTCTGGAGTTTTGCACCGAAGGATATCCTTCTCTTCTTCCTACCTGATGTGTATGGTTATTTCATCGATATGAAAAAATATTGGATCAACCAATGCTGGTTTAAGACTCTCTATACGGGTGGGCTGCCCTTTATTTTAAGTTCCTTGTTCTTTCTTTTTGGGAAAGGACGAAGGCTTTTCTTCTCCCTTATGATCTTCTCCCTATTTCTATCCCTTGGACAATATAACCCGTTTTATCCGTTCGTATTCAAATATGTTCCCTTTTTCAATGGCATCCGGTATCCCGCTAAGTTCCTTTATATCTTCATTCTCATCCTCTCTATTACAGCAGGTCTGGGATTTGAGAAATTGACTGGATTTTCAAAAGAAAGTGCGAGGAGAGGACTAAAACATCTGTCGATCATCCTCGCCTTGGTCAGCGGCCTCGCTCTTCTCATTTTAGTCTTGGGGCACCAGAAGATCGAGCATTTACTGAGAGGGAAGGGTCTCGATGTCCCCGATTTCAACTTTCTTTCTATTAACCTCTATCATGCTAAAAGATTTGTCTTCTACCTTACCCTCTTCTTTCTCTTGCTGAGGATAGGACATGAGGTGCAATGGAAAGGGTGGGCTAAAGTATTGTTAATTCTCTTCTTGATTGCAGATCTTTTTGGGAATATGGGATTCTATGGAAAAGAAAGGACATCCGAATACTTCCAAAAGACAAAGGTTCAGGAGATCATCGCTTCAGATATAGGACATTTCAGGGTCTTTGCAACTGGGAAGACCATTGCCGCAGAGATTCCAATCTTAGTTGGAGGAGGATCTCCTCTGGATGTTTTTAAGGAGAAACATGAGCCTACGATGAATTTACTTCACTGGCTTCGCGATATCTGGGGAATCGATGTGGTTCATCTGAAAAGGGCGGATGATCTCTATAAGGCGTTCGTCGGAACTCC
Organism: uncultured Syntrophaceae bacterium; assembly: GCA_964390545.1. Taxonomy (GTDB): domain Bacteria; phylum Desulfobacterota; class BSN033; order BSN033; family UBA1163; genus CAYMJV01. The sequence continues at coordinate 27,971 of CAYMJV010000016.1, read as the reverse complement.
ATCGATCTCAGCAACTAACCTCATCGACCTTTATGGGGTGAAATATGTTACATCAGTAACACTTATAGAAAAAGACCCGCGTTTTGAGATGATCTATTCAAGACTTGAGGGCCTTCAGGGCAAGAGGGAGGACCTTCTAAAAGAAAATACCATCAAATTATATAGAAATCGTAATCCCCTTCCAAGGGCATGGCTGGTTAGAGATCATAGAGTCCTGGACGAGAAATCCATTCTTGCCATCCTTTCTGGCAAGGAGTTCAATCCTCGAAAAGAAGTTCTTCTCGAGGAGGAGCCAGGAGTTAATCCCCCCCGCCCCCCTTTAGTCAAGGGGAGGAAAGAAAGAGGATTGGCAGGGCAAGAAAATAAAAAGGGCGACCGCGGTGAGTCGCCCCTACAGAAAAAGAAAGACGTAGGGGAGCCCCGTCCCGCGCCTGCCTGCGGTAGGCAGGGGCTCCCTGAACTTATCTCTGAGGGCAATAATCGCCTTCAACTTTTGGTGGAGGCAAAAGAAGATAGCCTTTTGGTTTTAAGCGATACCTATTTCCCTGGCTGGAAGGCCTATTTAGATGGAAGTCCTGTGAGGATTTTTCGAGCAAATTACAATTTCCGAGCCGTGTCTATTCCTCCAGGGAAACATGAGGTGAAGTTTGTTTATCATCCCATGAGTGTTAAGCTTGGAGTCCTGGTCACCTCTCTGGGAATCATAGGAATTCTGGTGATGGGACTCTCTTCACGGTTCAAGCGACGGGTCTTTCCACCCGTCTGTTAAAAAAGAAGAATTGCTTTGGTCACAAAACGTAGGGGAGTCCCTCTGCGGACTCCCTCCGGAAAGGAAAACATTTGAAGAACATTCCTCAGCGCAAGACTATCCGTTTACACAGGGGATTGTACCAGAAACCAGATCAACCGTTTTCCATCACGATATGTACACATGACAGGATTCCTTTACTGAATCAATTTGGTGAAATGATTTTCCACTCAATTATGGAAGGGGATTTACAGAGGAAATCTGACATGATGGCAGTTTGCGTTATGCCAGATCATGTCCATCTTCTAATGACACCTCTATCGGAAAATTTGATTGACCTCATCAGCAAGTGGAAGGGATACGCCACTCATTTGGTTTGGAATAAAGGTTGCGAGGGAAAAGTTTGGCAACGAAGCTTTTATGACCATGCACTGCGAAAAGATGAAGACGTGAAAAGGGTCGCAGAATATATTATGTGCAATCCTGTGAGAAAAGGTCTTGTTCAGGATTGGAGTTCCTATCCCTATTCTTGGCATAGATGGACATAAATGGGCGGGCACGGAGGCCCGCCCCTACGGAACAACTCAAAGTAAATGGGCTTCGATCCCAATCTGATGGTTTCACCATGGATGTCGAAAAGGTAAACACCTTAACCCTCTCGATCTTAGAAGAAGCCTCAGCTTATAACCAGTGGATCTTTGACAAAGTTAAACCCTGGCTGGGAAAGAGTATTTTGGAAGTTGGATGTGGCATTGGAAATCTGACCGGTCTGCTTCTCGAGGCAGGAAAAGTGGTGGCTTCAGACATGAATCCCCACTATCTCCAAAGGGTGGACGATAAGTTTGGAAGTCATTCCAATCTGAACGGGGTTCTCCTGTGGGATATTCAACAGGACCTGTCAAAAGATTTCCCCGTGTCCATAGATACCATTCTCTGCTCCAATGTCTTGGAGCATGTGGAGGACGATGACGCGGTCCTATCAAGGTTTTATCGTTTCCTTCCTCAAGGGGGAAGGCTCGTACTCCTTGTGCCTGCATTGAGGATTCTTTACAATACCCTTGATCGAGAACTCGGACATTTTCGGCGGTATACCAAAAGGGAGCTTATCCTAAAACTTAAGAAGAACCATTTTCACATTTGCTCCTTAAAATATTTCAATTTCTTTGGTATATTTGGATGGTTTGTTAACGGCACCCTGTTACGAAAGAGCCTTTTGCCAGCAGGACAGGTCAGAAAGTTTAATCAATTCGTCCCGCTGATGGTTCAGATGGAGAGATGGGTGCCCACCCTGATCGGGCAATCCCTGATTGCGATAGGAGAAAAGGGTTAGAGGAGAAAATGGACATGAAGCTTTCCGTGATCATTCCTGTCTATAATGAGGTGGAGACCATCCTGGAGATTATCAAAAGGGTAAAAGAAGCCCCTTTTGAGAAAGAGATTATTGTGGTGGATGACGGCTCCACAGACGGAACGGCTCGCATTTTAGAAGAGAACAGACAAGGGTTAACGGTTCTCTTCAATGAGAAAAATTGCGGAAAGGGAGCAGCCATTCGTATGGCTCTTCCTCGTGTCACGGGAGACGTGGTCATTATTCAGGATGCCGATCTGGAGTACAATCCATCTGAATATCCCCATTTAATGGCCCCGATTCTCGAGGGAGCCGCAGATGTCGTCTATGGCTCTCGATTCCAGGGGGGAACGCATCGTGTTCTTTATTTTTGGCATGCTGTTGGAAACAAGGTGATCACGACCCTATCGAATATGCTCACGGACCTCAACCTGTCGGATATGGAGACTGGGTATAAGGCCTTTCGCGCAGAGGTTCTCAGAGGAATAGAAATTGAGAGTAATCGTTTTGGATTTGAGCCCGAGATCACAGCCAAGGTTGCAAAAATGGGCTGCCGTATTTACGAAATTCCTATTTCGTATTGGGGCAGGGATTACACAGAGGGAAAGAAGATCAGCTGGAAAGATGGCATTGCTGCCCTCTACTGGATTCTCAAATACAACCTCTTTCGGAGGGGATCAAAGAAGTAAATTACTAATCAGTCCATAATTGTATGGACATTGAAGACCAAATCCCTCCTCTCCTCCCTTTACAAAAGGGAGGAATTACCCCTCTTTGGCAAAGAGGGGTAAGGGGAGATTTTCAGAACAATATGTCTTTTCAATTATGGACTCCTTAGCAGTTACATCTCAAACGCATCTTTGTAAGCGACGCGATCTACTTCCTCAAGCGTTGTCATTCCCTTCAATACTTTATGAAGGCCATCCTCTCTCAAAGAGAGCATTCTGATATGTTGCTTCGTTGTCTGCCGGATGATTTGGGTAGAGGCCTTCTCTGAAATCAACTGTTTAATCTTTTCGTTTACAAGAAAGAGTTCGAAAATCCCCATTCTTCCCAAATAGCCTGACTGTTTACAATTCTTGCACCCCTTGCCTCGATAAAGGGTGACGGGTTCCTTCGATTTTGAAAAATCTTCGCCCAGCTCGGCCAGGACAGCCGGATCCGCCTGATAAGATACTTTGCAATTCGGGCAGATGGTGCGTATCAACCGCTGGGCCAATACCCCGACGACCGATGAGGAGATCAGGTAAGGTTCGACTCCAATGTCCATCAACCGAGTGACGGCCTCGGATGCGTCGTTGGTGTGCAAAGTGCTCAACACCAAATGCCCTGTCAAGGCTGCCTGGATGGCCACCTCTGAAGTTTCCAGGTCTCTTATTTCTCCCACCATAATGACATCGGGGTCCTGTCGGAGAATGGATCTCAGCCCTTTGGCAAAGGTAATGCCGGCTTTGAGGTTGACTTGCGTCTGCCGGATCAATGCGAGCCGGTATTCCACAGGGTCCTCAATGGTAATGATATTCTTATCCATGGAGTTGATCAGGTTCAAACAGGCATAGAGCGTGGTCGTCTTTCCACTTCCCGTGGGACCTGTCACGAGGATGATTCCATTGGGCCTTCGGAGCAGTTGTTTGAAACGATGGAGCATCTCCTCAGCGAACCCCAGATCTTCCAATTTGATCAGAGGGCTGGTCTGGTCCAGTAATCGGAGGACCACATTTTCTCCATAAATGGTTGGAAAGGTAGAAACCCTGATCTCGAAACTACGATCCTCCATTTTGACATTGAAGTTTCCATCCTGGGGGAGCCGGGTTTCAGCAATGTCCATCTCCGCCAGGACCTTAATCCTGGAGGTGAGGGAGGGATGGATGGCCCTCGGAAGGCTAAGGAACTCGTATAAGAAACCATCGATGCGAAATCGGATGCGAAGGGCCTTTTCATCAGGCTCAAAGTGAATATCGCTCGCCCGATCCCGAATCGCCTGAATCACGATGATGTCAAAAAGCTGGGCGGCTGGCGCCTCTTCGATCTGACCGGGCAGAAATTCTCTGGCAGCCAATTCATAGGTTTTTCGATACTCGGAGGCCTCTGGAGAGAGGTCCTCGCCGTTTCCTTTTGCATATTGTTCGAGAGATTTTTGGAGCCGGGTGACAGAAAACCCGTAATGCTGGTCGATCGCTTTTTGGATCTTCTCATCGGTGGTGATCGCAATCTCCACATCGGTTTTCGTTTTGCTCTTGATCTCATCCAGAGCATGGATGTTGAGGGGATCCGACATGGCTACGGTCAGAGTGGTTCCAATTTTAAAGAGAGGGATGAGTCGATGGCGCCTGGCCAATTCCTCCGGAATCAAGTTGACCACTTTTTCGTCAATCATATAGGTATCCAGATCCACAAAAGGGAGATCGGAGTATTCCGCCAAGAAATGAAAGACTCGACTTTCATCCGCATATTTGAGGCGGATAAGCGTCTGCTCCAGCCTCTCTCCTGCCCGTCTCTGCTCTTGAAGGGCTTTCATGAGCTGATCGGCCGTGATCACTCCTGACCGAACCAGAAAGTCCCCGAAAGTCTTTTTCTCTTCAAGCATACTTAAAACCTTTTCCAAATCCCCCCACACCCCCCTTTGCTAAAGGGGGGGATTATTAATTTTTATTCTCTTGGGTTTTCGCGAGATAATTCAAATGCCTCTTCACCTGAGCGACTAAATCCGGATGCGTTTTTGAAGCCATCTGGATAAACTTTTGATAATGACCCATGGCCATTTCGATCTGGTCGAGTTGTTCATAGAGAAGCCCCATATTGTAATGGGCTTCTCCATGCAGGGGATTGATGGCGAGGGCTCGATGGTAAGACTCAATCGCTTGATCCACCTGCCCCTGCTTCTTAAAGAGGATTCCGAGGTTGATATGGCTCTCAATGTTGTTGGCATTGAGGGTCAGGGCTTTTTGAAAGGCCTGGATCGATTCCTCATAACGCCCCTTGAGATAAAGAAGGACGCCCAGGTTATTTAGGGCCTTCTCATACCTCGGATTGATTTCAATCGCCTTTTGATAGGCGGAAAGGGCTCTGTCAAAATCACCCGCCTCCTGATAGATAATCCCAAGGTTGTTATGGGCCTCGGCATATCTGGGGTCTATTTCGATGACTTTCTGATAAGCCTGGATGGCCTTTGCGTATTCGCGCTGATGGTAGAGCTCAACTCCTGAATTAAAATGGATCAGCACCTCTGAAGCGGTGATTTGATTTTTTCCTGTTTCAAGTTCTGAATTCTTGGGCTTGACCAATGCTTCCTGTTTTGGTAAGGCGGGTGCTGGTTTTTGGACCGGTTGATCGGGGAGCGGGGCTGAAGGAGCCTGTCTTCTCTCAATTCTCGCTTCCCGTTCCGTCTTCGCCGACTTTAAGGGATTTTCGTCTTCGGTTGAGAGTGGATTTAATATTTTGTCGTTTTCACTTTCTATGGAAACATTGGTCTTCTTTTTCTTCTTTTTTTTGGCCTTTCGATTCTTAAGAACATCTCCCCACGTTTCATCGGTTTCGTATTTCTCCCATAAAGAAGGCCATTCCGTTCGGGAAGCTGAAGCTTCTTCTTTGCGAAGTCCCTGGGAGTCGTTCTGGGTAGCCTCTTGGGCCGGTGCGTTCACAGCGGAAACAGTCGTTTGGCTTTCATGGGACTTCCAACGAGAATAGGAAAGGCTTCCCAAAAGGATGAGGAACAGACAGAATCCTGCAGCGGCCAGAGCCCAGAGATGCTTTCGCTCCATTCGCCTGCTTTCGCGCCTTGGGTCTGGACCCTTGAAGAATGGGGTTCCTTTCAGATCTTTCAGCCGAAGTTGTTGGGCTTTCTTGATGGCGTCAATGATGAGGCTCATAAAAGGGTCCTCTTCATAGAAAGGCTCTTCTGAAAAATCGGCTAACAAACCCAAAGCTAACCGGGCGCGGATTTTCTTCCATTCCTAGCAAGCTTTTTTGCGCTTTTCGAATGATCTCTTCTTCGATGTGATGGGTCTCCTCGACAAAACCTGCCAGAAGGGCTCTGTCACAGAGGAGGTTGATCAGTCGCGGAATGCCTTTTGAAAACTGGTAGATTTCATCCAGTGCCGAATTCGAAAACGTGACATTCCCCTGGGCGCCGGCCACCAATAAACGCTGATAGATATAACCTTCCATTTCAACTCGAGTGAGTGGGAGTAGGCGGTGTCGGATCGCAATCCGCTGATTCAATTGTTTCAATTCAAAGGATTGGAGCTTCTCCACCAATTCCAATTGGCCCAGGAGGATGATCTGGAGCATTTTCTCCTTTTCGGTCTCCAAATTGGAGAGCATGCGAATCTGCTCAAGGACTGGAATGGAGAGGTTCTGGGCCTCATCGATGATCAGGGCTACATGGTTGCCTTCGGACAGTTGAGAAAGTAAGAATTTATTCAATTCATCGATCAGCTTTTTCCTTGACTTTCCCCTCGTCACCAGTCCTAAGTCTTGAAGAATCGTTTCCAGTAGCTCTTCCTCGGTGAGGAAGGAATTGAAAATCACCGCTGTTTTCACCCGGGGATCAACTCTTCCCAGAAGGGCTCGGCAGAGGGTGGTCTTCCCGGTTCCGATATCCCCCGTGAGGACCATGAATCCCTCTCTTTGGTAAATTCCGTAGAGGAGAGATTCCATGGCCGTTCGGTGGCTCTCACTCAGAAAGAGAAATTGAGGGTCTGGAGTTAAGGCAAACGGTTTCTCCCTCAGACCATAAAATTCTTGATACATGAAAGCCTCCTTTGAAAACGGCGTTTGAGAGTTCGAGCATCCCTCCCCTGAACCCGCACGGTTCAGGGCAGGCGGGGGTTCCAGGCTTCAAGGGGTCGAACCCTTTGAGAGGTGCTTGACATTTCAATATTACGTTTTCATTAAAAATCAGTAACATGATGACAAACCAAAGGATTAGGGGGTTTACTGGATCGTTTGACCCCTATACCCCTCTCACCTCGTTTTCCATGTTATCTATTTCGTTAAGTCCTCTACTCTCTTTCCCACCTGAAGCGTGGGGGTGATCATGATGACCAGTTCAGAATTTTTCTTGTTTTCCGTCTTGTACCGGAACAGGTGGCCCAGCAACGGAATCGATTTCAGGAGGGGGACGCCGATGGCAGCCTGTTCTTTCTTTTCTGCCATCAGGCCAGCGATGATGATGGTCTGGCTGTCCCTGACTCGTACGGTTGTATCGGTCTCTCTAACACTGAGAAGGGGAAAAGTAGTCTTCCCATCCGGAGTGACTTTCTCCCCGGTCTTTTCCGTAATGCTGGGATGTATGTTCATGATGATCGTCCCATCTTCAGCAATTTGGGGAGTCACATCCAGGATGATCCCGATATCGATCGTCATGGGCTGAATGGTCTGAGTGACCGTATTTTGAGTGGCAATTGCTCCGGTGATGAAAAAGACATCCTGATCCCCGACCCGGATGATTGCCTTCTGGTTATTCAGAGTGGAGATGGTAGGATTGGAGAGAATCTTTACATCCCCCTGCTCTGAGATCGCCTGAACGATATCTGAAAGGGCTACTTCCGTTCCTAAAGCCCCGATGGCCAATGTGCCTCCAAAAGGGTTGATTTTAAAGGCGCCTGGGGTGGCAGTCCCAGCGGTCGTCCCTGTCGTTCCGGAGGTAGTGGAGGTTGTTCCTCCGGGATATCCTGTTGTCCCAGCCTTGTCTGTCAAGCCCCATGACAAGTTAATCGAGCGCGGAAGACCTTCGATCACTTTCCAGTTGATCCCCGCCTTGTATTCATTGGAAAGGATGACCTCCATGATCTTTGCTTGAATAGTCACCTGTCTCTGGGAACTCCCTTCCATCGTCTCCAGGTAAGATGCTACCTTATTCAAATTGGCGGGATAATCCGTGACCCAAATCACACCCGTTGATTTATTAATCACCAATTTCTTCCCCTTTCCATCCACTCTCGCCAAGGTGGCTTTTTCCTTATCCGCCGCTTTCTCCCTCTCATCGGCTGATCCAAAGATAATGGTCTCCAGGCCTCTCTGAATCTCTACCCAGATATCCATTTCATCAGTGCTGACCAGGTCACTAAATCCGGTCCGAGCGCCTCCCGTGCTGACGGCACCCTGCTGGCCCACAAGCGTGCCGGTCTGCATCCCTCCTCCTGTGCTTGCATAAATCTCTCTTTTTCCGGTTCGTTTCGTAGAAATATAGTTCAAGGTGAAGAGGCGTGTCTCCATCTGAGGCCTGGTGATCTGGATAAATCTCCCATCAATGCGGTAGGTCCAGCCCAGGGGAAAGAGGATGGCATCCAGGGCTTCTCTCAGGGTCACCCGCTTCAGATCGATGGTGACTTTCCCGCTCACCTCCGGGTCAATCACGATGTTGAGGTCGCTCTCCCTGGAGAAAGCCAGGAGCACATCCTGAATGCTGGCATCCCTGGCAAAGAAGGAAAAGAGTTTTTCGGGAACCTTTTTAGCCTCCTCCTTCTGAGCAATGACCAATTCTTTCAACGTCACTTCGGGAGCGGGCTGAGACGGAGTGGTCTCCTTGAATTGAGCGGATGGTTTTGGCTGTTCTTTCTTCGGAGGAGATGCACAACCGATTACTAATATGAGAATGAGAAAGAATATGAAGTTACATTTGGTTTTCATTATTTTTTCTCCTCTATGGTCAACTGAACAGGGCTCTGGTGTAGATGGAGAGTCCTTTTTCTATCTCCCTTTCCCAGGATCACCTGGTCGTTCTTAATCTCAAGGATCGTTTCACCATTGAGTCTGTCTCCTACAGCCACAATGTGGGGGCCAATCGTGGCTAAACGAATTTGGTCACTGATCAGAATCGCCCTGACTTTCAAAGGAGAGGTCTCTATCTCTTCCAATTTAGTGTCAGTCCCTGATGCTTTATCCTTACGAACAGGTCCCACCCCTTCTTTGGACAGGAAATAGATGCCCGGAGGAAGGAGGAAGGGATTCCTCGATCGAACCCCCTCTGACTTCTTCTGGGATGGGTTCTCTTCATCCTTCTGGAGCACCCCTTTTGTTTCTGCCTGAGGGAAGGCAGAGCCAAAGGGAACGAGTATCATTAGAATGAGAACCAGCATTATTGTTAAATACGGCTTCATGAATCTTCCTCTATCAATCTTTGATGAATCCGCGAAGAGTCGTCATTCCCGTGAAAACGGGAATCCAGGGGGATTCCAACTACCTGAAAAGACTGGATTCCTGCTTGCGCAGGAATGACAGAAAATAGCCTTTTCAGACTTTTTACGAGACCATCATCTTTAGACCCCTTAATCCTCCTTAACCCCTCTCGGTTTCGAGTCGTACCGACTTTCATACCTGCCTGCCGGCAGGCAGGAAGGGGGGGAGAGGGGATTATAGGACTACAAAAACGCTCAGCCCCATGGTCACTTTTAAAAGAGAAGTTCCTTCTCCGATTCTCTCGACCTGAAGATGATCCACGGCCACCAGGAAGGGAAGTTCTTCAATTCCCTTCAAATAGGTCCCCAGGCCATTGAAACGTGAATGAAGAACCATCTGAATAGCGACCCTGCGGTACTGGAAAGCAGAAAGACCTTTCTTTCCTTCAGGCTGGGAAGGCTTCTCTTCCTGAGTGGTCATGGAGATCATTTTCATCTGGAGCCGGTCGCTTTCACTGCCCAGATGCTTTAAGAAGGCTCTGAATTCCTCCCCCCGGAGCATTTTATCGCTCAACCTCTGAAGTTCTTTCTCCAGTCGTGCAACCTCTGCCTCAACGGTCTCCACTCCTTGAGTAAACAGGACAGACTCCTTTAATTTCAGATCGGCCGCCTTGACTTCCTCCTTCAGCGTTGTGATCTTTTTCTTCTGAGGGGTGTAGTAGAATCGGTCAAAGGCCCAAATGGCGACGGCAAGAATGACGAAAAAGATTAGTATCTTTTCTCTCTTCTTAAGCACCATGGATTATTTCTTCTCCCCCCCTAATCCTCCCCGCCCTTCTTTCGTAATCCCTCCTTCTCCCCCCTTTACGAAAGGGGGGGTGGGGGGATTAAGGGAGGAAGAGGGAAGATTGCTTTCGTGTTCCATGTCACAGACAATCTCGAACCCAACGCCTGGACGGTTATAAGATTTATTCTCATCGGCTGAAACCAGTTTGGCGTTTTTAAACAAGGAAGATTTCTCAAGCCCCTCAATCATTCGGGCCAGTGACGTGAGGCACTGAAAATCGCTACCAAAAGCGATCCCTTTAATCTGGAGTCCGTACTCCCCATTCTCCGGAGGTTCTTCTTTGGAAGGTTTTTTATCGGAAGATATCTTATCCGGTTGAATTGAGAGAAGGGTAACCGTCACATTGTCCGGTACGATCTGGCTGACCCCCGTCAGTGATTTCCGGAAAGGAACCGGGGTAATGGTCGAAGATGGAAAGAGCGAAAGGTCGGCTTTCATCTTATTCTCTTTTTCTTTTAGCAGGGTCAGTTTTGCCTGAAGCATTACCACGGTCTTCACCTTTGCCATCTTCTCGTCACGTTCTTTCTTAAGAATCGCGACCTGAGAACTCAAGCCCCAGATGATCCATGCGAAGGCGAGAAGAGTGATCAGAGCAGAGAGTCTAGGAATCCATCTCTCCATTTTGGCCTTGGACCAATAGGGCTCCTTAGCAGGAAGAAGTTCGATATGTTTCCGGTCAGGAAGGGCTGTGCCTAAAGCAATGGCAAAGGCGGATCCTCTCTGATCAAGGAACTGGGCCTCTATCTTTTTTGCATCAAATAGGATTTTGTGAAGGGGGTTGAGCCTTTCGACAGGCAATCGAAGGGTTTCTGACAGATACGTTGCGATATTCTTTGTATTCGCCCCCCCACCGGTTAAGAAGAGACGGTCAATTCGTTCGAGATGAAATTGATTGCGATAATAGTCAAAAGACCGCCCGATTTCTGCCATCAACCTCTCCAGAACGGGTCTCACCAGGTAAGGGATCTTCGATTGGTTGCTTGATGGATCCCCGTTCTTTTGATAGAAGGTCTTTGATGGAATTCCCATGTCATGTTTGATTTTCTCGGCTCGATCATAAAGCAGATGATGTTCTTCATCCGAATCCATTCCCTCCATGATGGCTCGGGTGAGATCCATTCCACCTGGCGTGACTTCTCGGCTGAACTGGAGGAGTCCGTCTTGAAAAAGGTAGATACCCGTTTTTTCTGCTCCTAAATCGACCAGACCGATCACTTTGTCTTTTTCAAAATGATCGAAGGTCAACATAAGGTTCCAGAGAGAGAAAGGACCCACAGTAAGATGGATAGGTTTCAATCCGGCACCTTCAGCGATGGCGAGGGACCGGTCGATAAGTTGTTTGGGGCAGGCCGCTGCGATCAGATCCAATTTCTTCGGATCTTTGTCAGCCGTCTCCCCAAGGATGATGAAATCGATTTGAGCTGATTCGACAGGGAAGGGGAGATGGCTTTTCATCTCCCACCGGACAGCTTCTCGCAATTCCGATTTGGGCATGGAAGGAAGGGTGATCCGCCGGATATGGATGCTCGGATCGGAAACGGTCAGACTCACTTTTCCTGGTTTGAGGCCGACCTCTCTAAAAAGAGCCTTGATGGCTTCGGAGACGAAAGTCGGATCCTCTCTTTGCTCTCCGTAAGGGATCTCCTTAATGCCTGCGTGGGTGAGGAAGGGCCCTTTGGAGGTCATCTCGAGGCCGACCACCTTAATGGAATGAGAACCAATATCTAAACCAATCGTTTCAGCCATCTTTAATTCCCAATGTACCAAGCATTTCGGTTCCCCTCACCCTTCCCCTCTCCCCTGGGGGGAGAGGGATGGGGTGAGGGGGCTTTACTCCCAGCTCCGAACTTATGTTAACACCCCGGCAAATTATTCCCTGCCGGATCTAAATTAAACGGATAGCCCTCTCCAATGGCAGCACCGGCAGCCGTGTAGAACGTGATCACGATGTTTCGAGGGTTCGTCATGGCCGCATTCCAACGGATTTCCACGTTCACGCCTCCGGTGCCAACAGATTGATTGGCAGAAAGAATGACAATTCCGCTTCCACTGTAGTAAGTACCTGAAAACCTCGTATTGGTCCCAAATCTGATGGTCGTAATGTATCTTGTGGTACCGCCCTGATCCCAAGTCGCCGAAAAATAGCGCAATGTCACACCAGCACTCCTCCATCTTCTTATACTAAATTGAGCCCTTTGATTTGAGTACCCTGAGATCCAGCAAGGTGAAGAAGTGAAGGTCAGTCTTAAGAATTGGTCAAAGTTTGAAACCGTGGCAATCCTTTTTTCCGTTGAGTTGTTGATCTCCCCGGTGGAAGTTAATGCATTCGTTCCGGTGTTATAGTTTATTGTGAATTTTCCATTAACCTTTCCTAGTATTATGTTTCGCTGATTGACTCCAGAATCATTTAAACGGTCATAATCCAGGCGGCCAGTATCCGTAGCCCCTCTCCAGCCCTGTTCAGAGCAATACCGGACTCCATATTCCATACCCGATTGGGCAATGTAAAAGGCCTGGGTCGAATAAATTGGAAATCGGACTGATTTTTGTTTTGTCGGAATCAAATAGGAAAGGACATAACCCACCCCCATCATCAGTAGTAAGGCTACAATGAGGAAGAGGACAGAGATTCCTTTGGAATTACGTAGGGGAGTCCCTCCGTGGACTCCCGGATTAGGGAATCTCGCTGCCGATGGGCGACCGCAGAGGGTCGCCCCTACAAGGGCTAAAAGATGACTTCTCAAAATCCCTCCCAGCCTCCCTCTAAATTTCGATTGTGTCATTCCCGTGCAAACGGGAATCCAGCCGTGGTTATTGGAGAAAAGTATGGATTCCTGCTTCCGCAGGAATGACAAAAGGTGAATAGCTGACTTTAAGAGTCTTTTTGTCAACGGGCGACCGCGGGGGGTCGCCCCTACTAAGGTTGAATAGATGCCTTTCAACTGCTGATCTCCTCTTGCCAGTTCTGAAAATAGTACCGATAGGCAGTATTATCCGCAAAGTTCTTTAGATAGACCCTTGTCCGTAATGTCACATTCTCGCCGGTTGCCAGAGATAAAGTGAGTACGATCGTAATCTCAGTCGTAGTCCCTCGGGTCGCGGTGAAGGTCGAGACATTTGATGCCAGATCGATAAACATTGCACTGGGGGCCGACTTTCTCTTTTGAAGGGTGGTCCCTGATAATACAAATCGTATGGCCTCACCGGCCCCATCTTGGGCTGTTGCATTGGTTCTTGTAATTCTGACATCACTGACTGTTTCACCCGCATCTGGCTCCGCCATGGCGCTGGCATCCCTGATATCCCGGACCATCCTCTCCATTGCCAATTTTCCTTCATCAAAAAGGGTCTTCTGGTTGACGGTCATCGTATAGATCCTAAGGCTATCCACCACAAATTTGATGCTGATAGCAGAGATGATGGATAGAATGACGATCACAATGATGATCTCGATCAACGTAAAGCCCTTGGATGATCTCATAAGCATAGGATTCGCTTTGGGAGGCTAAAGCCTCCCCTAGCTGCCGAATTATTGCGGCAAAAGCCCGACGACAGAATAAATCTCATAGGTATCATTCTGCGGGTCTTTTACCCGAACGAGAATCCTTTTATAACCCCTATGGTTGGATGGTTGAATACCGTCTCCCACGACATTAAAATAGCTGTCTACATAAAGTATCTCCCATTGCCATTGATACCCTGAAAACCCCGCAATGTCGGCATAGGAGGTGAGACTGATGGGATCAAGGGGGGACTCCAGATATTCATTTATTGTAAACTCTTCTATCTTGTCTTGTGCAAGAAACATGGCTGTGGTTGCCATTTCTGGTTTTCCGCTATCTTTAACGGCTGACACAAAAGGAACGATGATGGCGGGCAGAAGAATTCCCGCCATGACGATAAGAATGATGATTTCGATAAGGGTAAAACCTTTGTTGCTCATAGTTTCTCGCTATGCGCAGAGCGCTAAGCGCTTAGCGTTTCTATTAAGTGATATTCACCTTTCCTGTATAATTGACCACACTGATGGTTTTCGTCCGCACACCATCCCAAACCCTCACTGATCCTGCCCCCCCTGCTATGGGTTCCCCCAAAGAATTAAAGGTGATGGTGTAGTTGTCTCTAGTCGTTATCCCAGAAGGAAGTTGTCCAGAGGGATCCAGAGTGTTGGTGGGGCCAAATGTATAGGTCGATGAGCCCGAGGTGAACGTAACAGTTTTTGAGACCCTATTTGCCATTGCAAATTCCTGAGCATATCGAATGTCGGAGGCAACCATATAGGCTGCGCCATTCACGGAAGCCGTTGAAGTGGTGGTAGGGAGCCCTAATTTGGGTATCACAACAGCTGCAAGGATTCCGATGATCATCATCACAACAATTACCTCGATCATCGTCATGCCCTTACAGTTCGGAGTTCGGAGTTCGGAGTTCGGAGTTCCCCTCACCCCACCCTCTCCCCAATGGGGAGAGGGTAAACGAGAGGAGCTGCATTCCAAATTCCGGACTCCGCACTTGACTCTGATACTGAATCTCATCAACTCGATCATGTTTTGTTTTTACCTTTTAACTTCCAACTGCTTACTGCCTACTGCCTTCTGCCCTCTGTCTACTCTTTACTCCTAACTCTCTCCCTGCCTTCCCTTTTAAGGAGGGGGGCCCTGAACCGTGTTCGGTTCAGGGCCTGTGATGCCCTGCACCATGGGGTGCAGGGCCGTGCACCAGGAGGAGGTGCATGGAGGGAGAGGACATCTATCTAAACAAAGAGGCCAGATTCCACCAGGGGAGGAATACGGCCAATGCTAAGAACAGAACCACCACCCCCAAAAAAAGTGTTAAGGTTGGCTCGACATAAGTTGATAGTTTCTTAATCGAATTTTCGACTTCTATATCGTAATACTCCGTCACCCTCATCAACATCTCATCTAAAGTTCCTGAGGATTCTCCAACGGAGAGCATTTGAATCACAAGAGGGGTGAACCTTCCACTCTCGGACATTGCATCGGTTAAACTGCTTCCTTCTCTTACCTTCTTTCCGATTTCCTCGATAGATTGAGAAAGGATAACATTGTCAATCGTTGAGGAAGTGATCGAAAGGGTCTGGAGAATAGGGATACCGCTTCGATTTAGCATGACAAAAATATAGGCAAATCTGGAAAGAGCAATTTTCAGAAAGAGGGGGCCGAAAACAGGGATTCGGATTTTGAATCTATCCCAGAAGTACTTTCCTTTTGGTGTTCGGATATAGTGTCTGATCAGGAAAGGGATTCCAAAAAGGGCCGCCAGAACAATATACCAGTATGTATGAAAGACATTATTGATTCCGATCATCACCCGTGTCGGCAAGGGGAGGGGAGTATTGAACCGCGAAAAGACTTCAGCGAACCTTGGGATGACAAAGGCGATCAGGACGCCAAAAGCGATAGTGATGGATAGGATTACAATTTTAGGATAACGGGTTGCTTCTTTCACCCTCTGCCGAGTCCTCATCTCCCGGTCCGCGAGCGTGACGAAGCGGTCTAATGTTTGACCCAGCATACCAGAGGTCTCACCGGCTCGGATCATGTTGACATAGACAGGAGTGAAGACCTCGGGATATTTGGCCATGGCCTCGAAGAGGGTACTTCCTTTTTCTACTTGTTGGCTGATGGCCTTAAGCATGATCTTCATTTTTTTATTCTCTGACTGTTCTGCTAAACTGGTGAGCCCGGTCAGTAAAGGCACTCCTGCTTTATACAAGGTTGAGAGTTGCTGGCTGAAGAAGATGATTTCCTCGAATTTGACTTGCTGGAATCGTTGCCAGAGGTCGGAGAGATTGAGCGGTACCATCTCTCCCTCTTCTTCAATTTTGATGGGAAAGTATCCCAGTTGAAAGAGTCGGTCTCCGGCCATTTGAAGATTAGGCGCATCAATGGTCCCAGCCATCGCTTTACCTGATCGATCCCTGACCCGGTATTTGAAGTTCGGCATAATCTTTTAAAGGGTTCGAGGATTCAAGGGTTCAAGGGTTCGAGGGTCAAAGCGGTTCTAAAATTCGAATTGTTATAATTTTTAATCATCACACTTGGCCCCTTGAACCCTGGGCCCCTGGAACCCTATTTGTTTAAATAAGCCTTTATCTTCTCCATCAATTCTCCCATATCAAAAGGTTTGGTAATATACTCATCCGCTCCGGTTTCCATACCAAGCAGTCTATCTTTTTGTTGGGTCTTGGCGGTGAGCATCACGATCGGAATATGTTTATATTGCTCATCAAACTTTAATAAGCGGCAGACTTTGTAACCATCCAATTTGGGCAACATAAGGTCTAACAGGATGAGATCAGGGTTTTCCTTTCGAGACTGGTTCAAGGCGTCTTCCCCATTATAAGAAACCAGAACTTGATATCCCTCTGCTTCCAGTGCAAATTGGATCGTTTTCACCAAATCGACTTCATCATCAACAACCAAAATTTTCTTTGGGTTCATCTTTTAACCTCTGAGCTGCTTTTTTGCTCTCCTGAAAAGTTCTCTTTTTGAAAAGGCCTCTTCAGGATAGGTGGCATTTCCCACCCTGATGGCCAGTGTGTGATCCTGACCTTCCAGGAAATGTTTCTGAATTTCTCCTTCAATCCGTTCGCGAATAACCTGGGCTCCTTTCAGATCTGCTTGGCAGAAAGCAGCCCAGATGTTGTCCCGCTCCCGTCTCAACAGAATGTCTCCTTTTCTGCAAAAGCATTTCTTAAGCATCTCGTCAATTTGGTCTAATTGAGTGTCTTGAGGTTTGCCGCTTTGGTTCGAAACCTCCATGAGGAAAAGAGTGAAAGGGGTATGGTTTTCCTGGGCCCGGCGAAACTCCCAGTCCAGGGCGAAACGAAAGTGAGGTTCTCTCTTTTCTCCCCTGGCGAGGGGCAGGGTGAAGGTGAACGTGCTACCCTTGCCCACCTCGCTCTGCACCCAGATCTGTCCCTGATGGGCTTCCACCAACCCTTTGGCAATGGCCAGCCCCAATCCTGTTCCGGTGGCAGAATGATGAAGAGGGGATTCCACCTGGTGAAATTTTTCAAAAACCTTTTCTATTTGGTCCTCTGGAATTCCAATCCCAGTGTCATGAACAGAGATACCAACCGCATGTTTTACTTTGTCTGAAAGTCTCGCTGATACAACCACCTTCCCGCCCTCAGGGGTGAACTTGATCGCATTTCCTATCAGGTTTGTCAGAATCTGCTCGATCTTCTCGCGGTCTCCATAAACGAGAGGAAGATCCTTGAGGACTTCCATCTCGAGGTGGACCGGCTTCCCATCCGCCTGAGGCCTGAGGGAGGAGAGGACAAAATCGATGGAACTCTGTAGATCGAGTTCCTCAAATTTCATCCCGACCTTCCCGGCCTCGATCTTAGAAAGATCGAGGAGGTCGTTGAGAATATTCGTGAGTCGATTGATATTTTTTTCGGCCATCGTTAAGAAATTTACCTGGGTCTCATTAATCTCTCCTGTTTTTCCCTTCAACACCAATTGGACGGCATTCTTGATCGTGGTTAGGGGAGTCCTCAGTTCGTGAGAGGCCACGGAGACGAATTCAGATTTCATTTCGTCAACCCGTTTCAATTCCTGGTTCGCTTTTTCCAATTGGGTGATGTATTCTTTCATGCTTACAAAGCGTTGTTTCTCATCCAACACCTTTTGGACCCGGAGCACTAACTCGTCGAGATTGATCGGTTTGGTGAGATAGTCACTCGCTCCTCTTTTCATGGCTTCAAGGGCAGAATCAATGGTTCCATGACCTGTCATCAGGATGGTGAGGATTTCCGGTTTCGTCTTGGCGATTTCAGTAATCAACTTGAGGCCATCCATCTTTGGCATTTTTAGATCCGTCAAGATGAGATCAAGCTTATCCTGGTCAATCTTCTTCAAAGCGTCCTCTCCATCCTCAGCCATTTCCACATGAAACCCAGCGATCCGGGTAAGGGCCTTGGAGAGAAATTCCCTGATTTCTTTCTCGTCATCAACGACCAAAATCCTGTTCTGCATCTATTGCCCTTTTCCCTTGGGAGATGGACTTTCTCTCCATGAAAGCCATTCGTCCAAGGCACCCCTCTTGAATCTCCAACTTCCTCCCACTTTGCGACCAGGGATATCCCCATTCTTTGCGAGACGGTAGATCGTCCGGACATGGACGCTCAAATACTCCGCGGCCTCCCGGGGTGTCATAATTTCCCTTCTGGGGATTTCCCCTATTCTCCGTTCAAGACTCACTGCGACGGCGGAGGATGGAGCTCTTGGGTTCTGGGTTTCAGAATATTTGCTCATTTTTTAATTCTCCTTGCTATCTTTCTGGGCTCTTCTTTTCTCTCTATCACCCTATCACCCTATCACCTTATCTCCCTATCATTGGTTATTGATCCAGCACCTCACGGACCTTCCGTGCCAAGGCCTCTAGGGTGAAAGGCTTTGGAATATAATTCATGCCCTCCTCCAAAATCCCGTGATGAACAATAGCGCTATTCGTATAACCCGACATATAGAGGACTTTCATTTTAGGGAAGAGAGAATGGAGTCTTTCCGCCAGTTCACGACCAATCATCCCGGGCATGACCACATCGGTCAGAATGAGATGAATGTCTTCACCGACCCGCTTTTCTGCGATGCGCAATGCCTCGCTCCCATTCGATGCTTCGAGCAGATGGTATCCCTGCTTGCGCAGGACGCGGGCCGCCAAACCCCGCACGAGGGGTTCATCTTCCACAAGGAGAATGGTTTCGGTTCCCCCTGCCACGGATTTTTCCTCTTCTGGCTGGGGGAGGGACTCGACCTGTTCTTCTGTTCGGGGCAGATAGATTTTGAAGGTGGTCCCATGGCCCTGTTCACTATAGACTAGGACATAACCATTGCTCTGTCTGATGATCCCATAGGTCGATGAAAGCCCCATGCCCGTTCCACTGCTCATCCCTTTTGTGGTAAAGAAGGGCTCAAAAAGATGTGCCTTTACCTCCTTGGTCATGCCGATCCCTGTGTCACTCACAGCCAGCATCACGTATTGGCCTGGGGTCATTCCTGAGTGCTGGTAAACATAATCCTGGGTAAGGGTGATATTGGACGTTTCAAGAATCAGTTTTCCCCCGCTAGGCATGGCATCTCGAGCATTGATAACGAGGTTGACGATGACCTGCTCGAATTGCCCTGGATCGATCTTCACCGAGCCCAGATCCGGTGCTGGAAGGGATACCAATTTAACCTGATCGCCAGCCAGACGACGAATCAATTGGTCCATATTGAGAAGCATGTGATTGAGATTGACGATCTGTGGATTTTCTGGCTGCCGTTTGGAAAAGATAGAGAGCTGTCGGACGAGAGCGACCGCACTTTCCGCGGCCTTTCGAATCTCATGGAGATCATTTTGAACAGGCTCCTGAGGAGAAAGGGCATTCATGGCTAACTGGGAATATCCCACAATGGGTGTCAGTAGGTTGTTAAAATCGTGAGCCATTCCTCCGGCCAACCGACAAATAGCCTCCATTTTCTGGGACTGGTGGAGCTGCTCTTCAAGGGCAAGGATCTCCTTTTCGACTTGTTTTCGCTCAGTAATATCATGGACAACAAGCACGGCATAACTCGGGGTCTCTTCCCTTTTCTTATACAACTTAGGAGAGATCGGAAGGACCTGAAAATGAAGATGGCGTTCAATCACACGGTCCTTGACTTCGCATTCGGACGATCGATGATAGTTCAGTTCCTCCTTTGCCAGGGTCCAGAAGGTCTCCAGGTAACAGGTAGAATCCGTGCAGTGAGGATGAAAAAGCTGGTGGATATTTCGTCCCTTTACATTGAAAACCTGCTCAAGGTTCCACCGCTCAATGGTGCGATTGGTGCGGAGGATAGCTCCCTGATCATCAATCAGGCAGATGAGCTGGGGAAGGGAGTCCACGGTGGTCTCCCATTCTCGCTTTGCCCGGCCAATCACCTTCAAGCTCTTCTGAAGGGATATGTCCAACGGCCTGCGCTCTTCGAATTTCCGCTTCAGTGACTCGTGTGACGTTAGCGGGTCCACGGGTTGCTCCATCATTCGTCTCCTCAGACCCTCGGAGGTTTTTCTAAAAACCCCCCGGACTTGGGGACGCTCAGGAATCCCCCGATCTTTCAGCGTTCTCGTATTTTTCCTTTCTCTTAAACGGTCATCCATAAGGTCATCCTCTTTGGTCCAATACCTCACGCACCTTGCGCGCTAAGGCATCCAATGTAAAGGGCTTCTGTATGTAATTGACTCCTTCCTCCAAAACACCATGATGGACAATGGCATTATCGGTATAACCAGACATATAAAGGACCTTCATACTCGGATGTCGAAGGGCCAACGTTTCTGCTAATTCACGACCACTCATCCCCGGCATGACCACATCGGTCAGTAACAGATGGATTTTCTTCCCTGGATTTTTATGAGCTACCTTTATGGCTTCTTCCCCATCCGATGCCTCGATGACCTTGTATCCCTGACCCGTCAAGATTTGTGCCACCAGTTTCCGGACTTCTATTTCATCCTCCACGGCCAGGATGGTTTCACTCCCCTTAAGAATTTTAACCGTCTTGTCCTCCTCCTTTGCTTCCTTAAGAGACTCATCCATCCGGGGAAGATAAATTTTGAATGTGGTCCCTCTGTCCGGTTCGCTATAGGCCCAGATGTTTCCTCCGCTCTGCTTCACAATGCCATAACAGGTTGATAGACCTAGGCCTGTTCCCTTTCCTTTCTCCTTGGTGGTAAAAAAAGGGTCGAAGGCCCGTTCTCTGATTTCCGGGGTCATCCCCATGCCAGTGTCACTCACGGACAGCATGACATAACGGCCTGGTTTAGAACCGATGTGGGTATGTGCGTAGGCTTCATCCAACTCTGCGTTAGAAGTTTCTATGGTGAGCTTTCCTCCAGAAGGCATGGCATCCCTGGCATTGACGGCTAAATTGAGAATGACTTGCTCCATCTGGCCTGGGTCTACTTTTACCTTTCCTATGTCATTGGACAAAAGATAGGTCAGTTCAATATCTTCGCCAATAACACGATGAAGCATCCTGTCCAGATCTTTCAAAAGGGTATTTAGATCGAGGATCTTCATCTCCATGATCTGACGGCGGCCGAAAGCCAGAAGCTGCCGCGTCAAATCCGTCGCCCTTTGAGTGGCTCGTTGAACCTCTTCGATGTTTTCTCTAAGTTTATCGTCTGCTTTAAGTTCGAGAAGGGAGAGTTGGCTGTAACCCCTGATGACCGTCAGAAGGTTGTTGAAATCGTGGGCGATGCCCCCGGCTAGCCGGCCTATGGCCTCCATCTTCTGGGATTGGCGAAGCTGCTCAGCAAGGGCTGCCTTTTCTTCCTCTGCTCGCTGAATCAGGGTAATATCTTCACAGCTCATTAAGTAGTCACCCCTCTCCAGCTTGACCGTTATGAAGCGAATGATCTTTTTTGTTCTATCTTTACAGGTGGCTGCAAATATCCGGGGTATCTTTTCCTCTGGCTCAGAAAGATTTGAATCGTTGATCCATGTCTCGATCACAGAGTGTCTATAGTCTGGATCAGGATAGGCTTTCTTGAACCATTCCCTACCATTCGGGATATCCTTTAAGTCATAGCCAAATAATTCGATAAACTTGGAATTGACATATTTAAAATTCCCTTCTTTATCAATCATGATCACTCCAAACGGAGCATTTTCTAAAAGGGTTTCAAATCTTTGCTTCTCGGTGCGAAGTGCCTCTTCTGCCTGTTTGCGCTCCGTGATATCACGGGCAATACCTCGAAAACCGGTCGGCTGTCCTTCTGAATCCTTTATCAGAGAGACTGAAACTTCGCCGAAAAGTTTCGCCCCATCTTTTCTAATCACCTGCCAATCAAATCCTTTAGTGGGTTCCCCTGTCCTGTAGACTTCATTGAAGGCTTGAAATAATTTCTTGCGGTTCGCTTCGTCTGTGTACTGTTGGTTGCTCATGCCCATCATTTCATCTTTGGAGTACCCCAGCATTCTGCACAAAGAATCATTGAAGAAGGTTAAGTTACCGGGAAGGTCAGTCTCGTAGTAGCCGTCTTCAATGTTTTTAAGAATGGTTCGGTACCGTTCCTCCGATTCCCGAAGTGCTTCCTCAGCCCGCCTGCGATCCGTGATGTCTTCACAGGTCATTAGATTCTCGCCTGTTTCTAACTGAACGGGTATGAAATTAATTATTTTTTCCGTCGCATCTTTGCAGGTGGCGGCAAAAGTCCTGGATCTTTTTTCGCCGGACTTGAAACTTTCTAAGTCTTTAACCCAGGTTGAGATAACATGATGTCTGTAAGCAGGGTCGGGGTAGGCTTTCCTGAACCATTCTTTTCCATTTGGAACATCCATCAGATCGTAACCAAATAAGTCGATAAATTTAGGGTTGATATATTTGAAATGACCCTCTTGATCAATCATCGTCATTCCAAATGGAGCATTGTCTGACAGAGATTGAAATCTCTGCTTCTCAGTACGCAGGGCCTCCTCTGCCCTTTTGTGCTCGGTCACATCCCGAAAGCTCCACACCCTCCCGACACTTTGCTCGCCTATCCACTGGGGCTGCGAATAGCGCTCGAAGACTCTCCCATCTTTAAATTCGAGAAGGTCAAAGCTTTCAGCCGCCGGTTGGTCATATAATTCCCTTACCTTGGTAAGAAAACCTTCTGGGTCGTTTAACTGGTCCAAGACAAACCCCAGTGCCTGGTCGTCATCCCGCGATGCAATGATGGACTCGGGGATGTGCCACATCTGGGAAAATTTTCTATTGAAGCTCTCTATCTTGCCCTCTCTGTCAACCACAAGAATCCCATCAGCGGTCGATTCCAGCGTTGCGTTCAGCAGAGACAGGGTACGCTTGATTTCTTCTTCCGCCCGCTTGCGCTCGGTGATGTCTCGGGAGATTCCCAAGACGGAGGTCATTTTGTCACTCTCATCCCTTAGATGGATGAGCTGTGTGTCCAACCACAATTTCCGATTCGGGAAGGTCGTCTGGATCTCGAAGTTTAAGGATTTGCCAGAATCAAAGACCGTTTGGATGTTTTTAAGCTGACGCGAAGATATTTCTACGGGGAAAAAGTTTTTAATGTTTCTTCCAGTCATATCCCCGGGAAGGCATCCGAATTCTTTTGCGCAAGAGTCATTGACATATTGAACATTTCCATCTCTATCTACGATGAAGATGAAGTCTTGGGCCGATTCGGCAAGGGCCCGATAGCGCTGCTCGCTTCTCCGTAATGCCTCCTCGGCAATTTCACGTTCTTCAATTTCATTTCTTAGGGTCTGCTGGTTAGTCAATAATGCATGTTGATCGCGACGCATGAGATAGGCTGACACAAAGGACATGAACGATACCAAAAAGAATGAAATTAGAAATCTTGTCTTTAGCGATTCCATCGAAATGGATTGAAAATCAGAAAAGAGCACTAAGAACCCAACGCAGGCATAGAAGACTGACGTCCATACCAATCCTTCCTTGAGACCCATCGCAAAGAAAACGAGTATGGGAAAGAGATAAGACCAGTATATTCTGTAAAATGTTTGCTGGACGCCGATGACATAAATCAAATAGGTCCCAAACAGAAATAGGAAGGAAGTTAATAGGATTCGATAAATGATGTATTTCTTATTTTCTTCAGCAGGATACCGCAAAACGAGGAAGAGGGCGATCAGGGTCGTGAACATCAATAGAAGGAATAAGGATATGAAATGCCGTTCCAAGAGAAAATCTTGAATGATGAAGTAGCCCATCGTAGGGAATCCAAAGATCAATAAAATCTTAATAAAAAGCCGTTTACTGAATATTTCAAATTCCAAATGGTTCTTTTCGTAATTTGGTTGCCGGAAATTAAGCATTTTTGTCTCGCGATCTACCCGTTATTGGATAAAAAACAAAATCAACAGAAGATTTGTAGGGGAGCCCCTCCGTGGGCTCCCCAATAGGTGGCCACAGAGGGCCGCCCCTACAATTCTTCATTGGATAAGAAACAATAACCAACAGAAGGTCAAAGTCCCTTTGCCCCGTTAGAAAACCCCGCTGCCTGCCCCGTTAGAAATTTTTCTTTATTAACCAGGAGTTCCCTTTGGCAACCTACTTCTAACGGGGTAAACCAAATTGGTAGTCTGGTACAAAAAGCAAGTTTTGTTCCAAAATGCTCCAAATTTTCATAGAATCATCGAAGGTGAGTCTTATCTAGTTGTTATTTTTGAAGATTTAGGATTTGAGACATGGAAGGGTAGGTAGCCAGGGATGGTAAAATCAGGGATGGAGAGTGGACAATTTGTGAAAAATTTACGCTAGAATTAACAATTTTGCGCAGAAACGCAGAAATCCGGAATGATGGAACAACGGAGTGATGAAATGGTGGAATAGTGGAAGGACGAAAGGATGGAGAGAACATTGGAATAATGGAACATTGGAAAAATGGAATAATGGGGAAAGACAAAGATTTTTGTTTCTTTGTCAAAACCCAATATTCCAATATTCCAGCATTCCACCATTCCAAGTTGTCATTTTTTTTCTTTCAGCGCTGCAAGCACCTTTTCTGGGGTGATGGGGAGATCTTTGATCCTCACTCCAACAGCATCGTAGATGGCATTGGCAATGGCCGGGGCCGTCGGGACCAATCCCGGCTCACCAACTCCCTTGGCGCCAAAAGGTCCAAATGGATCATCCGTTTCTACGACGATCGGTTCGATATTGGGAACATCCTTGGCCGTCAGCATCTTGTAGTCGAGGAAGTTTGGATTCATCACCTTTCCATTTCGAAGGATCAGCCTCTCGGTCAAGGCATAACCAATTCCCATCGCGGCACCGCCGTAAACCTGGCCTTCAAGAAGCATGGGGTTGATCGATCTTCCCACATCATGGGCCGCGATATACCTTAGGATTTTTACCTGGCCCGTCTCTTTGTCCACTTCGACCTCGACCCCGTGGGTTCCATAGGCATAGGCCATCGACAGGTTTCCTTTGAATTCTCTATCCAGATTCTCATTCGCGGGATCATAGAAGTGCTCGGCCATCACCATTTTCCCGCCTGCACTGTAATGGGCGGCCCTTAAGGCCTTTCCCAGAGGCATCTTCTTCTCAGGATCTTTTTTTGAGAAGATGGTCCGGTCCCGAATGTCCAAATTTTCGAAATCCTCTCCCAAGGATTTAGCAGCTATTTCGAGGATCTGTTCCTTTACCTTCTTGGCCGCCCCCCGGGCTGAGTTTCCAGCCACAAAGGTCGTTCGGCTGGCGTGGGCTCCTACGTCCCAAGGGCAGATATCGGTATCGGTGTGGGTGACGACTACATCTTCGGCTCTTACTCCAAGCTCCTCAGCGACGATCTGGGCAATCACCGTATCCGCGCCCTGTCCCATGTCGGTCGCGCCCGTAATAGCGTTGACCGTTCCAAAGTCATCAACCTTGATGATCGTTCCGCAGCCATCCGACTTATAGACCCTGGCGCCCCCTCCGACATGGATGAGCGAGGCCATTCCGATTCCCCTACCGTCCCTCCTTCCCCGGTTCTGCCTCCAGTCCAATCTCTGGGCGACGGCGTCGATGCATTCCTTCAGACCACAGCTACTGATCTTGAACATTTGGGGCGTGACCTCGCCGGGCGTATTGGCATTCCTCAGTCTGAAATCGAGGGGATCGATTCCCGCCATCTCTGCCAGGATGTCCATCTGGGAATCGATCGCAAAGGTGGCCTGAGGGTTTCCGTAACCCCTCATCGCCTGGGAATAAGTGTTATTGGTATAGACACACTTGGCCACATAGCGGACGTTGGGCACCTTATAAAGGGAGGAAATAGGCATCATCATGACGGAAGGGGTGGTGCCCCCCCAGGACGTGTAGGCGCCGTTGTCCAACGTCATTCGAATATCCCGAAACGTAAGTGTTCCGTCCTTTGTACAACCTTGTGCGATATCAATAATGGCGGGCTGTCTTGGCGAGGTGGCAAAAAACTCCTCTTCACGGCTGAAGACAATCTTGACCGGCTTTCGGGCCTTGAAAGCCAGGAGGATAGCGATGTATTCATACGCGTAGGTGTCAAGTTTGCTCCCGAAGGCACCGCCGATCATCGCCTTGATCAGCCGGACCTTCTTTGCCTGCAATCCCATGGCAGCCAGGGCATCGGTGTAGTCCCTCTGAGCGAGCGAGGGGATCTGGGTATTGCTGTAGAAGGTCAGATTATTTTTCACATCGAACATCGCCACGCAACCACTCGTTCCCAGACAGCAGTGGGCCACCCAGGTCACCTTGAAACGATCCTCTGCCACAAAGGCAGAATTTTTCCTTGCTTCTTCCACATCACCGGAGACAAGCCTCCAGGGTAGGTTGAGGACATTGGTCGGTTGTTTCTCCTTGCCGCCCACATGCTCCTCATGAATTAAGGGAGCCCCTCCCTTCATGGCCTCTTCGGGATCAAAGACTGGGGGGAGGATTTCATATTCCACCTTGATGAGTTCCAAAGCCTCTTGGGCAATATCCGGATCGGTGGCGGCAACGGCAGCGACCTCATCCCGGAAAGAACATACCTTGTTTGCCTTAAGAGGAACATTGTCTTTATAGAAGCCGAACTTAATGGTTGGAATGTTGTATCCTGTTAAAACGGCTTTGACCCCTGGGAGGCTTTCCGCTTTGGTGGTATCGATGCTCAAGATTCTTGCATGGGGATGAGGGCTATAAAGGATTTTTCCATAGAGCATCCCCGGGATTTTGAGGTCATGGATGTAGATGGCCTTTCCAGTGACTTTTTCCTCTGCATCCGCCTTTGGGATCCGTTTCCCAACGTTGATGAACTGTTCCATAGCAACCTCCACTTTTCTAAATCCGAAATTCGAATATCGAAATCCGAAACAAATCCTAATTTTCAAATGATCGAATTTCCGAAACTCATTCGCTTTTACGTAAAATAGACCCAAAAATATTCATAAGCTCCGTAGCTTCATTTTCTAAATCTTTTCGTTCGCTTTCCTGCTGTGGCTCATTACAGGTATCTATCAGCCTTAACCAATATCGGCTCTCTTTAGCCTCCTTGCGACAGATCTTTATCCTCACAATGAAGTCCTTTTTGCTTAATGCCTCGTTGGCTTCAATATAATTCGCACCAACGGAACCTGAAGCCTTAATGAGTTGCTTCCCATCTTCCATGTTTGTTATCGTTTTTGATATTTTTTTTACTAAGGTTCTCACCTTTTTAGCAAAATTAAGTGTCCGATCCTCTAAGTCATAAGTTTTGAAATTTTGAATTTTGATCATTCGAAATTGTTTCGAAATTCGGATTTCGTGCTTCGAATTTATGTTTTTTCACTGACTGCCTTGATCGCTTGAATGATCTGGAGATAGCCGGTACAGCGGCATAAATTTCCGGCTATCCCGTGGCGAATCTCCTCCTCGGTGGGTTTGGGGCATTCGTCCAGGAGAGCCTTTGCAGAGAGAACCATGCCAGGAGTGCAAAAACCGCACTGAATAGCCCCATAGTCAATAAAGGCCTTTTGGATAGGGTGAAGATTGCCTTGGGCATCGGTGAGCCCCTCAATCGTCGTCACCCTTTTCCCCTCCACTTCTAACGCTGGAAAGATGCAGGAGTTGACTGTCTTCCCGTCTAAGAGAACGGTGCAGGCTCCGCATTCGCCCATGCCACACCCTTCCTTCGTTCCGGTCAATTCGAGCTTGTCCCTTAGCAGTTGCAAAAGGGTCAGGTGAGGTTCCACTTCCAGTTCAACCGGTTCACCATTTAGGATAAACTTGATGGTCTGCTTCATTGGATTACTCTCCTTAACTAAGAAACTTGTAATGAAGCTGTAGCGTCGGCATTTACTGCCGACGGAGTTTATTCGCCCCCAATAAATGGGGGCGCTACGGAATCACTACCACAGCCTCTCTGGAAAGATTGTCTCTTCAGGACGGACCACTCTCTCAATGG
>CAYMJV010000015.1:0-46414 GCA_964390545.1 uncultured Syntrophaceae bacterium | reverse complement strand
AGTTCAAAATCTATTAACCTTCCTATGTAAGAAGACCTCTTTTTTGTCATTCATAGAAATATCTTAAATCATTTCCTATCTTCCCCTCCGGAGAAACAGAAGACGACCCTGTTAAGATTAAATGCTCATCCGTCATTCCCCATTAAACAATTGGATCCCCATGTCCAATATGGCGACGAGGCGAGAGAAATCCTGGATCGCATGACCCAAGACAGTGTCAATCGAGTCGCTATGTTTACCCCGTTAGAAATCCCCCGCTGCTCGCAGTCGGGATGAAGGTAATTTCCTTATGGGAGCGAACGGGGTTTAATGCCTCGTGTGAGCCTTCTCGTTGGACGGCCAAAGGTCTTCTAACGGGGTTTACCCATGTTCGAAACTGGATGAGGAGATGACTGCTTGGGAGTGTGGCAGAACAGGTAGTTCGTGATTCACCCAAGCCAATCTTGCTAGCTCACTGTGCCTGATTAAACTTTAGGCAAGTGACAAACAGGGGCACTTCCCTGTTGACAACGCTTGCCTACGAGGTCTTCGGCAAAATGGGAAGTATCTTATTTTACAGTACTTTACAGAATCTGACGCCCATTATTCGTCGAACATCTGCAACGGAGAGCGAAAAAAAAGAAGGCATGTCCAACCTAGACCGAAAATGAAACCTAATTGAGGACTTTTGGCATTAGTTTTTTGTGTTTTCGGTTTTTGTCAAAATGTTAGTTTCCAAAAAAACTTAATAATATCAAGTAAAATGAGCGTCACAGAAAAGTGGCATAACGATTGCAGCTCATTTAGAGATCACGGTATTTGGCGACCCTAGTGATACTCCTGGCATACGAAACTGTTGACAGAGAAGAAAATCTCCCTGGCCAAATTGTTAAACGATAAACCTTTGATGGATTCAGCCTTGTGATTTACCCGACCCTTGGCCATATGTATTTGTTCGACCTTTCATTAATCACCGCAGGGTCAATGCAACCCTCACCAAAAAAAGGAGGGAAGTCATGAGTTTAATTAGAAATTTCCTGAGGCAACGGGGCAAAAATAGAAAAATAGCACAGAGAGGAAAGAAAATATTCTTTGAAGCTCTGGAGCCGCGCTTACTCCTTAATGGCACAGGACTTGATCCGGATCCAATCACAAATCCGATAGCACTCGAAATTACGCATGATAACGGCGCTGTTGAACTCATCGTAGATCTGAGTGCTAATATGAACGATCTTATTGGGGAACTCGATGAGAACAGATTGAGTGGATTGGAATTAGCCTCACCCATTTCAACCAACAATGTGGATATCTTGACCGTCATGCTGGGTTCTGGCGCCGATGTCCTCACGATCAATGGGACGAGCGCAGACACAAGGGTGATCGCCGGCCCAGGAGATGACCATATCACCATAGCAGATGTTGGTAGTCGGACGACCATAAATGGCAGCGAAGGGAATGACACCCTCACCATCGTCACGGACGACCCGACCAGTCTCTCTGCCTCCCCTTTCATTGATCTTGCCTTTACAGTAGAGACCCTCCGTCTTGAGCATACCGGACTGTCCCCAGTGGATTGGCGGGTGGAGGACGGTAGCATCTGGGCAGGCAATCTTCTCATGGTAGAGATACTTGGCGCCGATTCAGTGCACATTGCAGGAAACGGATCTGGTGATACCCTCACCGTGTCCGATGAGGGCTCAGACCCTCAGGCCGTGACCATTGATAGCAGCGCCGTCCAGATTGAGCGCGGGGTGAATATCTTCCTTGGGGGATCTCAGGAGTTCCTCACTCATCCAAGCCAGGCCTTCTCCATAACCATGAGCCCCGATGGCTTGAATGTCTATTCCGTCAACGCCGAAGAAGGCACGGTGATGATCTTTAACCGGGATGCCAACGGCAATCTTGTGCCCGGTGACGGACTCATTGGTCCATATTCGGAGCAAGGCAAGTTGACCGTCTCCAGCCGTCTAGGCCAGCAAAATATCCTGTTTGGTGGTTCCGTAGACATCGACGGCGAGATGGCAATCGTGGGTGCAAGATTTGACGGGAACGGTTCAGCCTACATTTTTCAGGAAGTAAGTCCGGGAAATTGGCAGAGGGTGGCCAGGCTAACGGCCTCTGATGGTTTAGGTGGGGACTACTTCGGTAATTCCGTTGCTATTTCTGAAGATTTGGCCGTCGTAGGAGCATTGTATGGCGATGGCAACGTAAGGGATTCCGGCTCCGCCTATATTTTTAAGGAGACGAGCCCAGGGGTTTGGCAGCAAGTGGCCAAGTTGATAGATCCAGATGGTGGCCAGTATAATTATTTTGGCAACGCTGTAGCCATCGACGGCGACACAGTCATCGTTGGTGCGAAATCGAGTGACCGTGCGAAGGGATCGGCCTGGATTTTTCAGGAGATAGGTGGAAACTGGGAGATGATCGCCAAGCTGATGGCCTCTGATGGTGCGAATGGTGATAATTTTGGGCAATCTGTGGCCATCGAGGGTGACACAGTCATCATCGGTGCGTATCTTGACGACAACAACAACGTACCAGATTCCGGTTCGGTGTACATCTTCCAAGAGGTCGGGGGAACTTGGCAGCAGAAGGCCAAATTCACAGCCTCCGACGGTGCGGCTTCGGATTTTTTTGGCTGGTCTGTGGCCATCGACGGCGACACAGCCGTTGTCGGTGCGAGAGGAGACGATGACAACGGACCCAATTCCGGCTCAGCCTATATCTTCCGGGAGGCCGGAGGGATTTGGGAACAGAGGGCCAAACTGACGGCCTCTGATGGTGCGGATAGCGATTCATTTGGCTACTCCGTGGCCATCGATGGCGGCGTGGTCATCGTCGGTGCACAAGGCGATTCGGAGGGCGGAGCCCTTTGGAAGGGTTCGACCTATATTTTTCAAGGGACAAGCTTTGGAAATTCGCACGAAACAGCTAAGTTGACTGCTTCTGACGGTGCAGCTTATGACTATTTTGGCCAGTCCTTGGCCATTGAGGGTGGCAGGATCCTCGTCGGTGCAAGAGGGGATGCATGTGTCTTCAGCGGCGGAGTGACGGGAGTGGAATCGTTGGCCATCAGCCCCGAGGGGGACCACGTCTATGTTGTTCAATCGAGTGAAAATGCGGTGTCTGTGTTTAGCCGGAATTCAGCGACAGGGGGTCTCGCATTCATTCAGGAGGTAAGGGACGCGGTTCACCTGCAGGATCCGGATTTCATGAGAGTGAGTTCGGACGGTGCCCTCGCCTATGTCGTCACCGGCTCTGGCGTTTCTGTCTTTGGAAGAGACAAGACTTCGGGCGAGCTGACCTTCGAACAATTCATTGACATCGACGTGCTGGGTCGACCGACAAATATCGAGGTCAGTTCCGACAATCAATTTGTCTACATTGCAGGCGATGCTGGCAAACTCAGGACTTACAGCCGTACGGGATTCGATCATGTTCAAATCGGTGCCGATGTGGTTGTCTCCAAACCGAGCAGTCTTGCCTTGAGCCCTGGTGGAGAAAATCTCTATGCTGCCAGAAAAGCAGACGACGCGATCTCCGTCTTTGCCAGGGATCCTGCAACAGGCATGCTGGCCTTTACCGAAGAGGTCAGGAACGGTGTAGGAGGAGTGCGAGGCTTGGAGGGTGTGAGCGCTCTGGTGGTTACGGACGATTATGTCTTTGCAACAGGGGAAAACAGCGACTCTCTGGTCGCCTTCGAGCGGGACAATGAAGGTGGGCTGAACTTCACCCAGCGATTCAAAAACCAATCAGGCGGTATCCAAAGACTGGAAAACCCGAACTCTGCTGCTATTAGCCCTGATGGCAAGTGGATCTATGTCGGAAGTAGCGGTGACGAAACAGTAGCTGGTGGTGTGGCCTGGTTTAGTTTCCTTCCAAATCCTGAGCCCGCTCCTCCACTCATCATAGGCTACACAGGTGTAGAGGAGCTCACTGTGCAAACGGCCAACGGCGATGATACCGTTACCATTCACGGTGTCAATATTCCATTGACTGTTGAAACGAATAAGGGTGCCGATACGATCCATGTCTCGCAACTCGGCCAGAATGAAATAGCCAAAATTGATACAGGTAGCGGCGGCGACACCATTCGCATAGCAGGTGCAACGTTAGAGAAAGGTTCCCAGGTTAGCCTGAACGGTGACGGAGGGGAGGATATATTGCTTTTCGATCCCGAAGGCAACCCTGTCGTTCCACAAGTACCAACGCCTCAGAGCGGAGACGTAAAAGTTTTCGGTTCGAACTTCGGAAGTGTTGTTTATGAGAAGGTAGAAAACATCCCAGGATTCCAGGCAGCAGTCGCTGATGCCGGGACCGCTTCTACTTCAATCTACGAAGGTGACAGCCTGATACTGGTAGCCTCTGCTCTGCCAGCGACGAATCGAGAGGTTCTTTCTTGTGCGTGGGATTTAAATGGTGACGGAGACTTCGGGGAGGTCATTGTCACGGATCTCCAATTTGACGGAGCTACAAGTATCTACACTGCCACTGTGACAGTGCCGTGGGCCGATCTCTTCAATTTTGGTCTGAACGATGGTGATGTCCCTAATGGGACGACGTATGAGATCAGCGTGCGAGCCCTCGACAATATAGGGGACTTCGCAGAAGACACAGTTAGTTTCACCGTCAAGAACACGGCGCCCACGGTTGATGTGAAGGGCGACGCCTCGGTGAACGAGGGAACACCGTTCACGCTCGCTTTAAATGCTAAAGAACCGGGTGAAGACACGGTGGCTTATATCGTCAATTGGGGCGATGGTGAAGTAGGGAGCTTCATCAATGCAGGTGTCGTGACGCACACGTATACTGATAATTATGAGAACCTGACGATCAAAGTCGATCTTGAAGACGAGGATGGATTTTATGAAAACGCTGGCAGCCTTGAATTACAGGTGATGAACGTAGCACCGTTGATCACAGAGTTTTCGCTTGGCCAAGCAGAGATAAACGAGAACGGTGTGGTTACCTTGGTAGGTGCATTTAGTGATCCGGGAACTTTGGACACACATCGGCTGACCGTTGACTGGGGTGATGGGAACAGCGAAGCCTTGGCGCTTGATCTTGGTGCCCGTGAGTTTTTAACTCCACACCAATACCTGGACGACAACCCTACGGGCACATCATCCGATACCTATTCCATCAACCTGACATTGACTGATGATGACAGCGGTAGCGACAGTACAAGCACTAACGTGGCAGTCAAAAACGTTGCACCGGAGATCATGTCACTCGTGGTCAACCCACCTTTTGTCGAAGAGCACGGCATCATCACTTTGACCGGGGCGTTTAGTGATATGGGCACGCTTGATACGCACTCGGCCACGATCGATTGGGGTGATGGTTCCGCTTCGCAGGGGTTGATCATGGAATCGAACGGCTCCGGTTCATTTTCAGGGGGTCACAATTACGCGAACGGCGGGATCTATGACGTCAAGGTAACCCTCACAGATGATGATGGTGGAAGTGCCACTCGGTCGGCAACGGAGATAGTGACAGGGGTTGGAGTGAAAGAGGGTGTGTTGTATGTCGTCGGGACCGATCGCAATGACGATGTAAGGATCAGCCGCATGGGGAACGGGCTGATAAAGGTGCAGGCCAACTTCCTCACCGATCGCTGTCACCTCCGGACTTTCAAAGCGGAGGAAATCGAGCGCATTGAGATTCGGCTTGGAAACGGCAACGACCATGCCAGTGTCGCGGACAATATCGTGTTACCGGTGCAAATCGACGGCGGGGCAGGTGACGACTACCTCCAGGGGGGCGGCGGCCCGACGGTGATGTTGGGAAGCAAAGGAAATGACAAACTGATCGGTGGCCGTGGCAGCGACCAAATCCTTGGTGGTGATGGGAATGATTTCATCATTGGTGGCTGCGGCGATGACATCCTGGATGGTGGCGCAGGCAACGATGTGCTGTTCGGTTACCATGGCAATGATACGCTCTTGGGTGGCGATGGCAACGACTTGCTTTTTGGTGGAAGAGGTAACGATAAACTGCATGGTGGTACAGGCAACGATCTGCTTGTTGGTGGCCTTGGCAAAGATACCTTAGACGGTGGGACGTGCAAAGATTGGCTTGTTGACTGGTCCGGAACGTACGATGATCACAAACGGCATGGACACAACGCTTGCCATGAGACGGGAATTTCCCCATGTGCCTCTTGGGTGAAACATTTTGTAAGTGATCTTGTGACCACAAATGATACGCATCATCCCAATAGCTGCATCAAGATCTCACTTCCCACGATAGATGAGATGAAGCCTAAGAACATTAAATCCCATTAAGGTCAAAACAGAATCTCCCTTCACCCTCTCCCCAGGGCCTGCCTGCCGGCAGGCAAGGCCCGGGACCTTCGCTGGCAGAAGACCCTTCCTCTATCAATTCTTCATTTCTGCTCCTATGCTCCACAGAATT
Source organism: uncultured Syntrophaceae bacterium (assembly GCA_964390545.1). Taxonomy (GTDB): domain Bacteria; phylum Desulfobacterota; class BSN033; order BSN033; family UBA1163; genus CAYMJV01. The sequence continues at coordinate 40,018 of CAYMJV010000015.1, read as the reverse complement.
TTGTTTTTTATTGTGACAAAAAAGGTCATTCTGTGGGATCTTTTGTGAAAATTTCAAATTAAAGAAATCCCTTAATAATCTGTGAGTTGGATCTCTTTATCCTGCCGTGGCATCAATTATGCACAACAATTAACCAGAGAAAGGAGGTGATACAGATGAAAACCTTGAAGATGATATTGAAAATCATTCTTTTCACATCCCTCTTACTTGCTAATTCTTCAGCGGTAACCTATGGCCAGGAGCTTCCTGTCCCGTTTGACCGAATCAAAGAGCTTGCCCTCACTCAGGGTCAAAAGAATGAGGATGGCGCTTTCATGTGGGAAGGGGCTGTCGAGAATGTTGAATTTTGGATGGTCTATTCTCCAAGTGATGAATCGATTGGGTGTGGTCAGCGGACCGATTCGGGTAGCTACGGCTGGGGAATTGCTTATGGTTTAAAAGGAGATTTTCAATTCGTTGAGGCGAGGATGGGTCAGATCGTCAACTTCCTCGTCATTGGACTAGAGAATGCGATTGAAATCGCAAATCAGTTTTTTAAGGAGGTAGAACCGCTCATCGAGAATTCAAAGGAGTCCCCGACAGAAGGGAAGGGGGTTAGAATTTAACCTGACTTTAACCCTATGTCGGTGAACCTGCTCTCCCTCGCACGAGGATCTTGTCCTGGGCAGCGCGAAGGACGATCAGTTCCTAAATCAAACGGCCTGTCCTGAGTTAACCGAAGGAACTCCGGCCTCCGGCACGATTTTTTTAATCTCTCCCAATAAATTCACTATTTCTTCTTTTAAAATTCGCAAGAAATACATTGAACTTTGGGTTAACATAGCCGAGTCTTCAAGGTTCGTTCTTGAGCAGCCCATTCGGTATTTGGGAGCTCGAGGCGACGAATGTTATTTCTGGGCTACGCATGGTGGAGGGGAATTGGATCTATTCGTCATTAGGGGGCAGAAAAGGGTAGGATTTGAAATCAACTGGGACACTTAGTAGAAAGTCTACTATCTGTTTTCCTCATTTTGCGATAAGATATAATAAAGTATGGTATTTAACAGAAAAAGAACCGTAAGAATCACCTTCTGGATCCTGGCGGTACTGCTCTTTCTATCTCTCTTAGTCGTCTATCTACGCTATCTTGACCTAAAAAAAGTATTCCTCCAAAAGGTGTCAGAAAAAGCTACGTTACTCATTGGACAGGGCGTCCATATTGAGAATCTTTCCATCAGCTCCTTTCTGTCTGCAAATCTTTACGGCATTGCGATCAAGAATCCGGAAGGTTTTACACCTGGGGATCTTCTACAGGTAAAGAAAGTCCAACTGGATGTCCGGCTTGGACGGCTTGTTAAGGGGGAAATCTCTATTAAAAGGATTGTGCTCTATTCTCCAGAGCTCTCGCTGATCACCAACGGAAAAGGTAAATGGAATATCTCGGATGTTCTGTTACGTCAATTATCGACAAGATCGACCACGGGATATAAGGTTGACGAATTAAGAATAGACTCGGGAGCTTTCAAGCTCAACAGGGACCCAAGATTCAGAAGTGATCATATCAATCTTCTCTTCGAAAACATATCTTCTGAACCGAGGACCCGGACCGGGATAAAGGGCACGATCGGATATGCCGGGAACAGAGTGGACATTGATGGATGGACATCTTTCAATGAGGTTCCGGTGAAAGTTAACCTCTCAATTTCGTCAAGGGATTTTGTGCTCTCCCAACTCGGAAGGCTGTTTGAAAGATACAAGATAGATACGAGAAAAATGCGCTTAAGCTTCCACGTCCAAGCCGACGGAGACACAGAAAAGGGATTTCACATTATCTCAGGTCTTTTTCTGAAAGGGTTTCGATCGTTTTCCTTTGCCAAGGACCTAATGGACATCCAGCTAAGCACCGATGGCATTTTCAGCCTGAAGGATTATTCCCTCACCGTCCATCAAGGATCTTTAGTTATGAACGGTACCCCAGGGCCCACATTCAGAGGTAAAATTACAGGTTTGAATAAAAGGCCTTCCTATATTGGTGATATTAAATTGGATCGAGTCGACCTTTCGGGATTCCATTTCATAAAAGAGATGAAAGTGACCGGGATACTCTCTTCGGAGAACATCCGCGCCGCTGGCGACTTTGGATCAAAGACTCCAGAAGTTTCAGGTGACCTTCGGTTAAGAGAGGGTGGAATCGAGTCCCCTGATACAATCATTCAGAAAGTAGACGCTGACATTATTTTCTCATCGGCCAAAGAGATTGCGATCAAAGGAGAGGCTTCAGCCACGATCATGAAATTGAGGGAATACGCTCTTGTCAAGCCTGCTGGGGTGAAGATCACAACAACCCTGCGAGCCTCTCGAGAGCGAATCGAAGGATTATCTTCCCTCCATTTTTCTCCCCTTGAAGTACAAGTGAAAGATAACATGACCGCTTCCGTGGAGAATAGCGACGTCACTGTAGAGGGAACGTTCAAAGGCAATACCCTCGCAGGTAAGGCCGCCGTTGACATGAAGGGGTTCCGGTTTGCTGGCCATACGATCCCTAGGCTTAAAGCTAACTCCGCCCTCGAATATTTAAGGGACGGGGTCCTTTTGACGAACCTTAACATTGAAACCGAGGATGGGACATCTTCTGCGGGCCTGCTGAGCCTGACTCCCCTCGGTGATAAAGCCGGATATAAAATAGACGTAAAGGATATGAATGTTGCGTATCGAAAAGGGGGAGTCCTAATTGAAGAATGTGATTTGTACCTAGCGCTTCAACCCAACCAAAGACCAGTCTCAGGAGATCTTCGTTTCTCTGCGAGAAACATTCTATTCAAGGGCATTGGCTCTCAAAATTTGTCCGGAGCGGGAAGGTTTGATGAGAAGAATTTCTTTCTCGATATTCAGAATGCGGAAATGTTTGGCGGTAGGTTGAAACTGACAGCAGAGGGAAACCTTTCGGAAAATCTTTTCCCAATCAAGACCAATGTTGTGGCAGAGGACATAGACCTCACCATTTTATCGAAGTTGCTCTCAAAATCGATCAAGATCCCTTATAACGTGGCAGGTAATATGAAGAAAGCTACGTTTCAGGGTATCTTGAATTCCCAAACTGGCCTTCTTGGCTCCGCCTTCCTGGAGGCAGGGAAGGTCACTTTTTCGGACTCAAACACAGGAAAGAACATCATTAAGGATGGCTCTTTGAGGGCAGAGCTTGAGTTCAAAGGAAAAGATCTCAGCTTTAGGGCGGATGCAATTGCAGGAAGCATACTGCCCCGATTCTCCGGCACAGTCAAAGATTTCTTAGAAAAAGAGAGAAGTCTGCAGATCAAAGGAATCCTGCCTGAAGTCAGCCTGACAGAGGTCCGAAACTCATTTTGGGATGTTTTCCCCGACAGCCTTCTTTACGCAGGATTGGAAGGTTCTCTCTCATCAAACTTCTCGATCGATTACGGCAAAGACGGCCCGAGCGTCCTTGGAGGAGTGCAACTAAAGGATTGTTTTCTTAAAGGAGAATTTGGGGAGTATTCGATTGGGCCGATCAATGGGCAAGTCCCCATAGCCTATGGAAGCGGCAGAAATGGAGGAGAAGCGGTAAGTCTTCCTTCTTTTGAGAAATCTCAATTCGAATCACTGACGAAGTATTATGCCAAGGAGGAGGGGGAGAAAGATTTCAAAAAGATCACCATTGGCTCTTTGGATTATGGGTTCCCCCTTTTGAAAGATATCACCCTTCTGGTCAAGCAGAGAGGAAACGTTTTGAACATCGAACGTTTTGGTGCTAACATATTCGGAGGAAGGTTTGAGGGTTCCGGTCTTTTGGATCTGTCGAAAGGATTGGACTACCGGGTAGGTTTTATCATACAGGGACTGAGCATGGCAACCCTCTGTGAACGAATTGAGCCTATCAGGGGATTTATGTCGGGGAGGGTTGACGGCGTAGCAAATTTCAAGGGATCTGGAGCGGGACTCTCCCATCTCATCGGGATGGCGGATTTCTGGACCTATTCATCCGGAAATGAAAAGACCATGATCAGTAAGGAGTTCCTGCAGAAGATTGGTGGCCCCTCTCTCAAAACCTATCTCGGGAACCGTCGTTTTAATAAGGGGATCATGAGCCTATACCTTCAAAAGGGAGACCTGATCTTCAAAGAGCTTGAGATATCAAACCGGAACTTTTTTGGCGTGACGGATTTGTCTGTGAAGGTAGTACCTTTTAATAACAGGATCGCGCTGGACAAGTTCTTATGGTCGGTAACGGAAGCGGCTCAAAGGCCCAAGGAGAAAAAGTAGCAAAAGGATATTAGGAAAAGGAGGAAGAGTCATGAGTCACAGGGTAAAGGGAATAGTGGGGATACTATTTTTGGTACTGGTGTCATGTGCCATCATCACAGTGAACGTCTACTTTCCTGAAAAAGAAGTGAAGGAGGCCTACAAGGAGCTGGAAAAAGAATTGATGACTCCTGAGAACCCGGGTCAGGAGCCGACGTCCAAACCAGAAGGAAAGCCAGAAGGTTCCTTGAAAATGGAGTTCATTTCATCGGCATATGCTCAGGAAAGCACACTTTCGCAAAGGATTGCCGAAATTGTGAGAAAGATGCCGGAGGTAGTGAATGCCTACAAAGCAATCGGAGCGCGAATTTCGGAGATTGATAAGCTTAGGGACAGTGGGGCTGTTGGCGAAGGGAATAATGGAATGCTCGTCGTACGGGAAGAAAGATTAATGACCCCTGAGGCGACGAAGCTCGTAGCGTTGGTAAATGAAAACAGAAGAACGATCATCAATGGCATGTCAAAAGCCATTATACGGATAAACAGAGCGCCTGAAAATGAGCAAAATCTTAAGCAAGTGATGCCTCAGGCTACAGAGCAATTTGCAGCCATCAGACGAGATTCAGCCAAGAAAGGTTGCTGGATCCAAGATCAATACGGAAACTGGACCAGGAAGTAAACCATTGTTCGGTGGAAAGTAATGTAGTGTTTCAGAAATCAGATTACATATTTTGTCATTCCGGACCTGATCCGGAATCCGGTTTGTTAATCTGGATTCCTGCTTTCGCAGGAACGACAGTTCTTAGATCATTATAAAGCAGTGCTAGATTCTCTACACTAAAATTTAGCCTGCCAGACCGCGTCCAATCGGTTTCTCATTGCAGGGTAGAACTATCATTTCCCCTTTCTAAGCACTCCTGAAATTATGGGAATTCCTTTCCACTTTTCTGGGTAAGAATTTGGGACTTTTGGGTAAATCGTTTCCACTTTCATTTTCCAAGAATTACTCTTTACGATGAATTCTCTCACGATAACAACCCTCTTCGTGATTCTAAGTATTTGGCATTAAAAATGCTCTTTTTCCCATCATTACATAAATGTTAAGCGCGTGGCCGCTTTACATCATTTGACACTATTTAACTTTCTGAAAAAATTTGAAAATTTTTTTAAAAGATTCATGAAAATGCTTGACTTTGTTTTAAGAATTTAATACTTTGACGGCGACATGTAATAATGATTGATTCTTAAGTTGGGTTTGAAAGGACCTTTGCGGGGGGGTAGAATAATGGGTCCTAAGTAAAGCTCTTGTAGTTTGGAAAACTATAAGAGCTTTGTTGTTTCTTTGTGGTGTTTCTTATTTTATTCCTCCCTTTCTTCCATCAAAGGAAAAAGAAAAATCATAAAATTCAAAAACGAGGTGGATCGTATTAGAAAGGAAGAAGCACACATTCATTCTTCATTGGGAATTTGAGTAAGTAAGAGGTCCAGAAATTTTAGGATAATTTCTGGAGGTGAAAGATCTGGGTAGTCGGGCCGCTATCCGAAGGTAGAACTTTGGGTAGCGGCTTTTTTCTTTCGAGAGCTTCATGTAAGGAAGGGGGGCAATCATGAGCCTGGTCAGAAGTTTACTGAGGCTAAAGAGAAGAAATAAGAAACTCCCACCAATCCGAAACAAACTCCACTTTGAACCGCTTGAGCCCCGCGTCTTACTCAGCGACTTCACGTACGGTCCGGCGGCTGGCGCGGCGCTTAACGCAACGCTCCAACTGCAAAAATTCGGCGACGTTGATACCTTGCAGCTTATTGATAACACTGACCCGTCAATAATATTGGAAAGCCAGGCGCTCGCTGATACAAGCGCTGTTATTATTACTGGAGCTGAGAAAGACGATCTTCTCAAGATTGACCTCGACTTTGATGCTCTCCTTGATCCGCTTCCTATAAGTTTCTCAGGTGGTGCAGGGCAGGACACGCTGGATTTTTCTGAGATCGAGGATAATCTGCTTTTCGTGAACCGCCGAAGCAGCGATATGACGATCACGAATGGGGAATATACAGTCAATGAAGATGGCACGGTTTCCATCGCCGGCGGGACCAGTGGCACAACCGGGACCGATGTTGAAAATCTTGTGGGTGGACAAGGGGACAACACCTATGTCTTGGAGGATGGTGCAATCCTTGCAGGCACCATTGACGGCGGAACCGGCGGCAACAATACTTTGGACTACTCCCCTTACTCGAGTTCGAACCCTATCGTGGTTGATCTTTCCTCTGGCATTGCTGCAGGCACAGCCGGAGTGAGCCATATCCACAATGTCATTGGCGGTTCCGGTGATGACACCTTAACCGGAAGCGATGAGGATAACATCCTCTCCGGCGGTCCGGGCAACGACATCCTAAAAGATTTGGGAGGAGCGGACCTTCTTGCGGGCGATGAAGGGGAGGACACGCTCATCGGCCCGGAGGTCAACACCCTCTGGGAGATCACAGGCTCCAACGAGGGCCTGCTCAACAAAAACACAGAGTTTAACGGCATTGAGAATCTGATTGGTGCCGCGAACAATCAAGAAGGGTTCGTTTTTTTCGCTGAAGGCAGCATCAGTGGCATGGTTACGGGCGGCGACGGGGGATCCGACGGCTTGGTCGTTGAAGACCCAGGCGAGGACGGCCCATTTACAGTAGTCGATCCAGACAGCTCCGGCGCAGGTACCGTCACGCTCTATAGCAAAACGATCGCCTACGCCGGCATGGAACCCATTGTTGACGCCAGCATACCTGCTACCGTAGTCATCCATGGCAGCGTTTATGACGATGTCTTCGTGTTGGAGGATGCCGCTGAGGCAGGGCAAATGCAAATCCGCAGCGCATCAGGCGATTTCTTCGATGCTGCGACCGCCAGCTTTGTCGGTACACTGTCCTTCGACAACCCCACTGACACACTCATCTTCAGGCTCGGGGCGGGTGAGGATTCTCTCACCATAGGCGCATTCGATCCGGATTTCAGCGCGTCTATTACCTTTGAAGGCGGGGCCGGATTCGATACGCTGGTCGGTTCCAATGGAACAAACACCTGGGCTATCACTGAAGAGAATGCCGGTACACTGAATTCGCAAATCAATTTCAGCAGTGTCGAGGACCTTACTGGTGGCAGCGGCCGGGACGACTTCATATTTGCCGAAGGGGGCAGTGCGGACGGAGTTGTCGACGGAGGGACCGGCGGGCCGAACACTTTGGATTACAGCGGCACCGACTCTGGCGTCACCGTCATCCTGGGCCTGAATACCGACCACATTGACGCGGTATTGGGAGGCTCCGGTTCAGACACCTTTATCGGTCTGCCGTATGATTCTATCTGGAACATCTTGAGCATGGACGGTGGACGATATATCGCCACGGATGAGGATGGCAATGTTTCGGCGGATGTGGTCCTCGGTGGTATAGAGAACCTTGAGGGAGGCATTGATGACGACACCTTCCTATTTGCCGATGGCATGGGCGTTAAGGGTACCATTGACGGCGGCGGCGGCACCAACCGCCTGGATTACTCGGCTTACACAAGCGCGAATAGTGTGACTGTCAACCTGGGAAGCGGCGGGGCCACGGGTGCGTCGGGCGTCACCAATATCCAGAGTATCACTGGCGGTGCAGGGGGCAACGATACTCTTATCGGCCCGGATGCTGACAGTACCTGGAACATCACCGGAGCCAATTCGGGCAATGTGGGCGGCGTCAATTTTGCCGGCTTTGAGAACCTGACCGGCGCTGCAGACAACGAGGATGGTTTCATCCTCCATATCAGCGGCAGCCTCAGCGGCACTTTGGAAGGTGGACTCATGGGGCTTGACGCTTTTGCAATCGAGGATCCCGGCAGCCCCGGTAGCTTCGTAATCATCGTGCCCGATAGCACAGGTGACGGAACCCTCATTTTCGACGATGTTTTTGCCGAGGACCTGCGAACCATCATCTACTCGGGGATGGAGCCGAGCTTTTTTGTTGATGCTGGGGACCCTGATAACATCACGGTTAACACGTCTTTCCTTACCGAAGATATGGTTCTGGAAGCCGGTCCGGGAACAGACCAGCTTCAGCTCCGGATAGATGGCAGCTCCGGTTCAACAACGCGCGTTTGGGATGTTGCTGCCGGGGCCTTTGGTTCAACAACTCTGGTATTTGATATTCCATCCGGGTCTATGAGTATTGATCTGCGAGGTGGTAACGACACCTTAACGGTCAGTTCGGTAAATACCCCCGGATCTGATCTGAAAATGAGCGGTGAAAGCATCCTGTTGAACGGTGATATTATCAGTTATGGCGGTGATATTTTTGTAACCGCTGACAACATTACCGTAGCCGCTGGTGTAATTATCTCGACCCGCTATGCAGTCGGGGACCAGCAGACGGCTGAATCGCTCGGCGATTCTGGCGACCTGACGCTTAGCGGCAGAACAATCACGGTCAACAGCGACGCCAACCTGCTCACCTTTGACAACCGGCCATTAGCTACCGACCCGCTTGGGATCCCGGCCGGGATCGATAACCAATCCTTGGAGACTGATGTACAGACTAATGAAAAGCTGCTGTGGACCCCCGGCAAGTCTTATACCGGCTTGCTGACCACTTCCTCCGGATCAGGGACCGGCCTGAAGGTCAACGTCGTCACAGACACCGGTGGCAATCCTACCGTCTATATTCATACACGCGGGGCTGGCTATGTAGATGATGAGATGATTACCATTGAAGACCCTGACAATATTGGCGGGAAAATTACCGTGCAGATCAACGGCCTGTTGCAAGCCGGCGGCGATATCGAGTTAACAGCCATTGACCACTTCCTGACATGGGCCTACGTACCCAGCCACGCCAATACCCGGATAGAAATTAACGGTGCCATCCTGAGAGGGAGGGATATTATTATCCGCGCCGATGCCGACAATGACACCAATTACGATGGCGAGGCAAGTAAAGGTCAGCAGATTGCGGAATCAGCCCTCGACTTTTTTGGAAATCTCAGGCCACTGGTAGGCGTCAGTAAGGCGAAGTCTACGGCAGATATTCTCATCGGTTCCGGCACGTACATCCAATCCGATGCCGACGTGATTGTGAACGCAATTTCGAATTCCGAGGCCAACGTTTTCACGCTGGGGATTGGGGCAGGCGTGGGCTATGCGAGGTCCGAAGCCGATGCCACAGTCACGGTCGCAGGCGGCGCTACCATCCATGGGGATGGGGATGTGAGTCTATCCTCGTCTACCGAAAATGCGGTCAGCGTGGCAGGCATCGACATGTTGCTTGGGAAGCTGCTGCCCGCCCACATCGTATTTGCCATGACAGAGGCCTATTCCCACGCCACCACCACCGTGGCTCAGGGGGCCCAGATTACTGCCGGTGGCAATGTCAATGTGCAGGCGTTGAATACCAAGAACCTGAGTAGCACCGTCAGCTGCGGCGGGGATAAGGACTATGTGGGTGTGGGCATCCTGATTGCCCTTTCGGACGCCACCGCGGAGGCCAATGTCAATGGGACAGTGACTTCCATAAGCGGTGATGTCTCTTTACTCGCCCAGGTCGATACCGCAAAGAACATTAATAAGGCCCAGTCGGTCCATGGGGATTCCTGGTTTGGGAAGATAACAGGATACTTGAGCGATGCAACCCCTCTAAAGGCCGGAAAAGATGTATTGAAAGCAGGAGGCACCTGGGCATGGGATAAGATATCGACGAAATACAAGGGGCGCCAGAGATCAAATGCTATTTCGGAGAGGCCGGAAGACCCCAAGTTCGGAGCGTCGGCAGCCGTGACCTATGGTGAGCACACGAACTCGGCGGCCGCCAAGATCGGAAGCTCGGCCGTTGTCAGCGCCGGCAGAGATGTCAAAGTCGAGGCCAAAGTCATCGACCGGCCGGATATCACCGCTGCAAGCGTTGTTGCTGCAGCGACCGACAAATACAACAAAACCCATAAGAGGGAAATGCAGAAAGATGTGGTCGGAAGCTTTGCCGTTCTTTGGGGAGACTTCACCAACCATTCCTACGCCGCTATCGAAACAGGGGCCACGGTGGATGCTCTCGGGGATATCCTGGTCCAGTCGGATACTGTGATTCCCTATCAGACCATCTGGGGGAACATGAAGCAGATCGGGCTTGACTACAAGAACTTGATATCAGCAATTACGCTCGCCGATATCGGGCCCAACAGTTTTGTCTCGAGCTGGGCCTTCAGTGCGGCGCAAGGCAAGAAGGCGGGCATCGCCGGCTCGGTCAGTATCGTCAACTTCAACAACACCTCTGATGCGCTGATCGGGGAAGGCGCCCTCATCAACCAAAACACAGACGTCGCGGGTCAGGATGTCACGGTCAAAGCCAAGATTGACTTCGAGGCGGTTAACCTGGTCGGGAATTACCCAAGGGTTATCAAGAAACTCAATCTTGATTCACGGGATGGCCGTAACGGCGAATATAAAGGCAAAAGCTCGGGCGTCGGCGGTTCATTCGGGGGCTACTTCTACACCAATACTACCACGGCGGCCATTGAATCCGGCGCCAAGGTGAACGCTGCCACCCTTATGGTAGACGCACAGACGATTACCAAGAATTTAACCCTCGGGCTTGCCGGCAGCGATGTGGCCGCCACCTATGCTTTCAACGGGGCTGTTACCTTGGTGGAAATGGATAATCATACGCTAGCCAAGATCGACGACGGCGCCTTTGTGACCGCGGATGGCGATATCAATGTCACCGCGCTGGATGATGCTCTGAATGTGAATTTCGCCGGGGCTGTTCTTCAGGGCAGGAGCCTGGGCTTTGGAATTACCGCGGGGGTCAACCTGATCAACCGGGATACGAAGGCCATTGTCGGCAATCAGGAATCGGTCCTGGGACGTGGTGAATTCGCGCCCAGCACGGGCGTCAACGATGTAGACAATACCATCGACCTCGGGTACGCCCACGGTTTCAACAACGGCGAAATGGTTGTTTACAGTAATGGCGGTGGTGGCAGCATCGGTGGTCTGGTCGATGGGGACAACTATTATGTGCGGATCATCAATTCCACGACTGTCAAACTGGCGAGATCGATTGAAGAGGCCAATGAGGACCCGGTCACCTTCTTCTCTTCGGCAGAAGTGGACGACGCAGAAGAGGTGGAGACCATTGACCTCGGTTATGTCCACGGTTACCAGACCGGCGACCCAGTCGTTTATTATAACGGCGGCGGCGAGGACATCGGCGGACTGACGGACGGAAAGACGTATTATGTGATCCGGATTAGTGATACGCAGGTTCAACTGGCGGAACTACTGGATGACGCCCTGTCCGAGACCCCGGTACCGGTGAATCTTGATCTTACTCTGGGAGGCTCCGGCACAACCGGACACAGTCTCCGCCTTGACCTGGATCCTTCCGTAGGCAGTGGTTCATCTCATTCTCTTGGCATCGGTTTCGCTCCTTCGGCCGCAGTAAACAACGCACAGGAGACCATCAGCCTGGGTTATGAGCACGGTTTCGCCACGGGACAAAAGGTTACTTACAGTCATGGTGGCGGCAAGAGCATCGGTGGTCTGGAAAACAAGGGCACCTACTACGTCATCGTGGTCGATCCCTCCACCATCCGCCTGTCGGAATCCCGATGGAAAGCTCTAGAAGGGACCTATATCAATCTTGACTCATCAGCAGCTGAAGGGACTTCACACACGATCGGCCCGGAGTTCCAACCAATCCCCATCGTGGACGGGAATACCGACACCATCCGCTTTCAGGGCGCCCATGGATTCAGGGAGGGCCAGGCCATCGTCTATGACAGCGGCGACGGTGCGCCTATCGGCGGTCTCACCAGCGGCGACACATATTATGTGACCAGCATTGACGCCCACACTATAAAACTGGCCCAGACCGCAGGGGGAGAGGCATTGGCCCTTGACCCGTCCGCGGCCACCGGCATAGGGCACAGGCTTTTCGAACCAGATGATGTGAATGGCTCCTTGAGTGCTGGAGGAAAGACCACCATCGGTGCCGAGAACAAGGGCCTGATTGTTAATGTAACTCTGGCGGCTTCCAAGACAGGCGACAAACCTTCTTCCAAGGAAGAAAAAAGCGGCAAGGAAGCACCGGGTGGAGGTGGGACATATGGTATCGCCCTATCGGGAAGTGCGTCGGCCAATACCGTGTTCGATATCACCGAGGCCTACATTTCGGACTCCGTTATTACTCAGTCCAACGGTCTTGAGGTGAAAGCCACTGAGTCCACGTTGATCGTGGCGGTTTCGGGTGCGGGAGCCCTTTCGACCAACCAGAAGGGCACCTTCGGGCTCGCGGGCGCAGTCACGGTCAATTGGATCGACAACGAAACACGCGCTTACATCCACAATTCGATTCTGAAAAACATCGGAACGCTCACGGTCCACAGCGAAGCGACCGGCCGGATCATTGGAGTTGCCGCCGGCCTCTCCGGGGCCACGAGGGGTACGGGCATTGCCGGTTCCGTAGGGGTCAATCTGATTTTCAGTGACACCGATGCTTATGTGGATTCCGGTTCCGTCATCAGTGACGCCACGGATGTTTTCATTACTGCCAAGGACACTTCGTCCATCATCGCCGTGGCCGGCGCCCTCGCTTATGGGGGAAAAGCCGGTGTCGGTGCTGGAGTGGCGGTTAATTACATTGATTGTTCAACTGATGCGTACGTGGCAGATTCCGATATCATCACAGGTGGCAGCCTTACATTGAGCGCTGAAAATGATTCTGATGTCCTTGCGATTGCTGCGGCGATCGGGATCGGTTCAGGCGAAGGGACATGGGCCGGGGCCGCGGCGGTTTCTGTCTCGGTTAACCTGATTTCGAACGACGCGCACGCCTACATTCTTAGAAACAAGACCGACGACGGTATCATGGCTGAAGGCGGTGTGTTGATTGCGGCTACTGACACCTCCAATATCAAAGTCATCGCCGGCGGGGTTGCACTCGCGTTCGGAAGAGACTTCGGTGGAGAAAAGAAAGATAAAAAGAAAAAGGACGGCAGTAGCGCTGCTTTCGCGCTGGGGGTCTCCATTGCCGTCAACGACATTCGCAACGACGTGTACGCTATCATCGATGATTCGACGGTGACCTCGGGCGGCGACGTGGCCCTGCTGGCTACCTCAACGCCGACCATTTATGCCCTGACCATCGGGGGCGCCGTTGCAGTTGGGTCTTCCAGCGAGAAAACAGGTTTCGCATTTTCAGGTGCCGGCGCCGGTTCGGGAAATACCATCAAAAACACCATGGAAGCGGCCATCAAGAATGGCAGCATGGTGACAACCACAGGCATTGGGGCGGTCAAGCTGACGGCCACTGACACCTCATCGATCGACGCTGACGCCGGGGGCGTGGGCATTGCGGTGGGTGCAAGTGGACAGGGAACAGGTGTTGCGGTTTCTATAGGAGTTTCCATTGCTGACAATGTGATCGAGAACAAGGCCAAGGCTTACATTGACGGTTCAACGGTAACATCTGCCGGGAATATCGAATTGTCGGCCATATCCGCGGCAAAGATAGATGCCCTGACCATTGCTGGGGCCGTTGGGGTGGGTGCTTCGGGGCAAAAAGTAGGATTCGCAGCGGCTGGTGCCGGCGCCGGGTCTTACAACGATATCAAGAACACAGTTGAGGCCTATATCAAGGGGGTTGGGTCCGTCACGAGCGAGGCGGGAACCCTGAAGCTGACAGCGATAGACGGACTTTACCTGTTCGACGCCCCTGGCCTGCAACCCACCGACTACCTGAACGACGGGCAACTTCCGACTGCCTGGAGGGCCGCCTTTACTGCCGAAGAGATCACTCTTTCCGACGATGTAACGGTCGCGGTCCGGGCTGCGGGCAGGGAGTGGCTGGTCAAGGACAACGACGAGGGCGAGACCTACCTCATCAAGAAGGAACAGGACACCTATAGGGTGCTGAAGCCCACGGTCATTACTGCGGACGGCGGCGGCGTGGCGATCGCCGTCGGCGCGAGCGGGCAGGGCACGGGCGGCGCCCTTTCCATCGGCGTGTCGCAGGCGGACAATACCATCAACAACACGATCCGGGCCTACATCGACAACTCCGCCCTTCCGAATCCCAGGGCCACATCCGTCTCGGCCGCCGGGGATATCACCCTCAGCGCCACCTCCATGGCGCAAATCGATTCCCTCACCATCGGCGGGGCCATAGCAGTGGGTGCCTCAGGCGGAGGCTCGGGTTACGCAGGGGCGGCTGCCGGTGCTGCTGCGTACAACAAAATCGAGAACACCATCGAGTCCTTTATCAAGGGGGTCGGATCCATCACGAGTGCGGGCGGCGATTTGACCCTCACGGCCACAGATAATGCGGCCATCATCGCGAACGCGGTCGGGGGATCAATTGCCGTTGGCGCAAGCGGGGGCGGTACGGGCGGGGCCCTTTCCATCGGCGTTTCCATCGCGCACAATACGATTTCCAACAAGGCCCAGGCCTACATCGACAACTCCTCACTTGCGGAGCCCGACAACCACATCCTGCTGATCTCCGGGGATGTCGCTCTCAGTGCCACCTCTATGGACACCATCGATGCTCTTTCCATAGCGGCGACCATTGCAGTGGGCGCGGGCACCAAGGCCGGTGTCGCACTGAGCGGCGGCGGCTCCGAGTCCACGAACGTCATCCTAACCAAAACGAACGCTTATATCCTAAGTACTGATCTCGTCAGCACGGGAGATGTGACTCTCGATGCGAGAAACAAGTCGGACATTACAGCAAAGGTCATCACCGGATCCGTTTCCGTGGGCGTCGGCGGCAAGGCTGGTGTCGCGGCCTCGGTGGGCGCGTCCCTGGCCCGTAACCTGATCGGCTGGGACGAGGACGGCTATTACAAGCCGGCGGAAGTGCAGGCCTATGTGAAGAATTCCAGCATCGGCGCTGAAGGGGACCTCACCCTGACTGCTCTGGCGAGCGAGACCATCGACGCCGTTGTGGTGGCCGGATCCGTGGCCGTTTCGGGCGGGGGGACAGCAGGTGTGGGCCTTGCAGGTTCCGGCGCGGATGCGGAGAACAAGATTTCCACCTTAGTCAAGGCATACATCGACGGCGACGGGTCTACGGGGATCGTTGCCGACAGCATTTCTTTGACGGTCAGCGACCTATCGAACATCAAAGCGGATGTGGGGGCCGGGTCCTTGGCAGCATCGTTTGCGGGCACGGCAGCGGTTTCCATCTCCATCGGCGTGGCCCTGGCCGAGAACAACATCACGAACCAGGTGGAGGCCTACATCGTGAACGTGGACAGCCTGGTAGCCACAGACGGGGCATTTACCGTCACGGCCATAGAGAGCGCAACCATTGATGCCTTGTCTGTCGCCGCTTCCCTTGCCGCCTCCTTTGGTAATGTGGGTGTGGCTCTGAGCGGCGCAGGAGCCGAGGTAGAAAACACGATTGCAAACACCGTCAAGGCCTACATTGCCGACAGCACAGTCACCACAAGCCTCAGTGCCTTCGACTACACCCAGCAAGACAGCCCCACCGAGGTCGTTGAAGAGGAAAGGGTCAGGCTGGATGGCGGCGACATTTATGAATATTTGGGGGAGACCCCCTTGATAGAGCCCGTCGACCTTGGCGCACAGACCTACACAAACGCCACCCTGTGGAGGCCGATCAATAACGATATCGTTGTGGACGCCCTGAGC
This sequence comes from uncultured Syntrophaceae bacterium, assembly GCA_964390545.1. Lineage (GTDB taxonomy): Bacteria > Desulfobacterota > BSN033 > BSN033 > UBA1163 > CAYMJV01. The sequence goes on along the minus strand of CAYMJV010000015.1, from coordinate 24,113 downwards.
GTGTCGACCGTTACCGCCCTGGTGGGTGCAGCATCCGCCGCGGTGAGCGGAGGACAGGTGGCCGCGTCGGGATCCATTGGGGTCGCGCTGCTGGACAACATCGTCCTTAATCAGATCACAGCCTACATCCAGGACTCCACTGTCTCTTCCGCGGATGACATTTTAGTGCGTGCTAAGGCCATGGACACGGTCGATGCGGTTGCCTTTTCAGGATCAGTCGCGATAGCCGCCGGTATTGGAGGTGCAGCGGCCGGGTGTGGCGTCGAAGTGACCAACACCCTCATGAGCGGGGTGAGCGCCTATTTGCAGGACACGATTGCGACGGCGGTGGATGACATCAATGTGAAAGCCCTGTCCGACAGTCACATCCTAAAATCACAGGCCATCGGCGTGGCTGTTGCCGCGAGCCTCGGGTCCGCCTCGGTCGCCGTATCTCTCGTGGACAATCAAATCAGTAATACGGTGCAGGCTTATGTGGCCGGTTCTGAAGGAAAGAACGTCGATGCCGGGGGAGACGTGTCGATACTGGCGGACGTGGAGCGCGCCCGCATGAGTGATGTGGGTGCCACAACAGCCTCCGTGACCACAGGGGTAGTCGGTCTGAGCGGCGGGGGCATTGACATCGAGAACACCATCGCGAATACCGTCAACGCCTTTGTCAGCGGTCCCATCAATGTGACGGCCGACGGCGATGTGAGCATCGTGGCGAGCGAAGACGCTTACATCATCGGGGATGCCACGGCCGTTTCCATCAGCGTGAGCCTGGGGGCAGGCCTGGGCGTGGCCCTGGTGGAAAACGAGATCAGCAGCACGATCCAGGCTTGGGTCCAGGAAGCGACGGTTACATCGGACAATACGCTCATCCATGCGGATTCCGTGGCCGACGTGGCGAAGACCATATCCTGCGGGGTTTCCGGCTCCGCCATCCTGGGAGTCCAGGGGAACGAGGCCACTGGCAACATCAAAACCTTGGTAAGGGCGTATGCAGAGAATGCGAAATTGATCTCGACCCATGATGTCGCCATCCAGGCCACGTCAAGCAACATAGCGAACACGAATGCCAAGGGAGGCGCCTTTGGGGCCATTGCTGTCGGGGCCATGGTCTCGGACGTAAACCTCGGCAGGGGGCATGACGTGTACGAGGTCGAAGCGGCGGCGGGAACCGGAACCACGGTGCATGCCAGGACATTGAGGATCATGGCCAGCAGCTCGGACGATCTCCTCGCCGAGAGCACCGCAGGCGGCGGGGGTGCCGTGGCAGCAGCCGGAGCCGAGTCGGATGTCGCGAGTGACCAGGCCACCCTAGCGCGAATTGGCGCAGGCGCCCAGGTCGAAGTGAGCGGGCTTGTCATGAACTCGCTGCACACGCAGGACATCGATTCGTCCGCCGACAGTTATGCTTTTGCGGCTGCGGCCGGCAGCGGTGCGGGGGTCAGCAACACCATTACCACCAAGGCGAATGTGGACGTCGGCGCGGGCGCCACGGTCAGTGCCGGGAATATCCTGATCAACGCGAAGAACCAGCTCACCAAGGACGATTATAAAGACAGCAGCAACCTTCGGTCTGGGTCCGCGAGCGCCGGGAACGTGACTGTATTGCTGAGCGAGACCGACATCGGAGACCAGTCCCACCCCTTTGAGGCGGTGGTCGCGATTGGAGACGGGGCCAAACTGACGGTAGAGGGTGACAACCAGAATCCCGGCGTTTTAAAGATCGAAGCCCTCAACAAGATCGCGGCCTTTGACAGCGTCAGGATTGAGAGCGTGTCCGGCTTCGGTATTTCCACAGGCATTTCGAGGGTGGAATCCGACACCCTGGCTGCGATCAACGTGGATGGCGCCACCCTGGAAAGCAAGGCGGGGGACGTGTACCTGACCGCAAAGACCGACTCCACTGTCAGTTCCAGCGCGAATCTGTTTGTAGCAACAGCCCTGACCGGAGCGGCGGGTGCCGAGGCCACAGGGAACACCAAGGGCGCCAATCAGATCAACGTCAACAACGGGACCATCAAGGGCAGCGACGTGTACCTCTATGCAGGCCGGGACAGCTCCGAGGTGCCGAACCTCATCAACACCTTCGCCAATATTGAGCTGACGGCCATCTCCATGTACCCCAATATTGCGGTTCCCATTCCTACAGCGGACATCCAGGAGATCAATACGGTCAGTATCCTCGGGACGTCAGGCATTCAGGCCCTGGAAGATGTCAACCTAGTCACCGATCAGGGCCTTGCCTTTAGGCAGACGGACGGGCTTGCCCTGTCCCTGTCGCTGATCCCTTACGGGTTTCCTATCCCCGGGTACGGGGCTCTCACAAGCACCAACCTGGTGACCATCGGTGACCAGGCAAGGATCGAGGCCGGCATCAACAACCAGGCGATCCTGTTGATCAAGCCCGTCACGCTTATGGGCGTGCAGAATATCGACCCTGCGAGGCTCGAAGGGACGGCGGCGGATAGACTCCTCAGCGATGAGGACAAACTCAAAGAAGCTATTTCCTATGTCTTTGTGAGTGACCAGGACATCGTCAAGGTGGTCGAAGGGGCCAACAAGGGGGGCGAGGTCGGGTCCCGCTACGCCTACAAGGGAGACCCAGACGAGCTCGTTCTGTCCGAGGAGGATTACGCTGATGGAACAAAATGGGAGGATGTCACCGCTTCGACGACCGACGACGATGTGACCTATGCCAGTGACTACGTGACCGAGGTCCAGTACGAATACTGCGCTCTGAACGCCCAAGAGATCGCTTTTATAGTGTACACGGGGACGGTGATCCAGGTCGTCGACAACGGTACGGGGAAGCCCGTTGCCGGCAATGGAGAGATCGATGCGCTCTATCGATTCAAGCTCGAGAGCGATGAACCTGTCCGGATCCTTCCGGATAAGGAAAACTATGATGATGCGAGCCGGTGGGAGAAGATCGTCATTGCCTACGACCTCGAAACGACGACTACCCCCGTCGCCCTCCAGAAGGGGCAGATTGTAAAAACGGAGGACGACGAGCTGTACCGATATCTGGGCGAGAACCGCACCGATGTGGATTTAACACTGGAGGACTATACCGATGTGGAAAAATGGGGGCAGATTGGGCCTGACATTTACAAGAGCGACGTAACGATCGCCTCCCAGGAGGTCCTGCAAAATAAATTCTATGCGATCAAGCCGACCAGGGTGGATGCTCCGACCCTGTCCCTCCAGAACGTGGGTGACCTTCTCCTTGCACAACGAAAGAAAATCCTGGACTGGATTGCAAACCACTCGAGCAATGCGGAGGCAGTGGCCCGTTATGAGATCGAGTTAGCGGTGTTGGAAGAAACCCTGGCGGAATTGGGCCTCATGGATGTCATCGAGGATTCGAAAACGGGGGAAACGGCGCAGGTCGCCAATGAAGGCCTGGATGTCTTGTTCGTCGAGTTGCCGGACATATACGCAGCCCCGGGTTCGATTTTCATTGAGGCGGACGCGGCGAATAAGAGTGCTTTTGTGGCCTTGGTGGATAACCAGCTCGTTGCAAGGGCCGGGGCCAAAATCAGCGCGTTCAACGAGACTCCCTTTACCATGACCATCAGCGACATGGTGATTCGGGACACAAAGAGAGTCACCGTCGTTGACGGAGAGTACACCGTCCTTTCTCCGGGAAATGTCTACTTTAACAGCAAAGGGTTGACGACGATTCAAGACGCGCCCATTAAGAAGATTTCGGTCACCCAAGATGCCGTGAGCCGAAACTCGGACGATTACGATTTGGATAAGGATATCCTCCCCGAGAAGATCGGGCAGGATATCTATATCCTCGGTGATGTCATCAACGAAGTCGGAGACGTGGCCATCATCAACAATGAAGGCAGTATCAATGTCTCCGGCGAAATAAGGGCCGAAAACGTCGACATCCAGGCTGCTCAGGACTTCAATCTTAACACGGAAGACTGGTTTCACGTCATGGACCCAAGACAGTACCCGGGTCTCGATGCCTACCGGAAGCAGGTTTTCAATCAGGCCGGGACCTTAAAGCGTGCCGAATTTGTCCAGAATCCGTTTACAGGCCCCATCGACCCGTGGGATAGTGCCGTGCTCTCTCAGGGGCGGGTTGCGGTGACGGCGCGGTACCTCAACATCAACGGCCTAATCCAGAGCGGCGTTCAGACCATTACCCTTCATGTGGATAAGAGCTTTGCCCTGGCAGGAACCGCCTCTTTTCTTGATGATGACGGAACCCCGATTGTCGGCATCAGCTTCGGGACGGACAGAGTCCCGGTGGACGGCTACTTCGATGCTCAGAAACAGGCAATTGTCGTTGATGAGATCGTCCCCAAGGGGGGCAGGATCGATCTGGCCGGCCAGATCCTGAGCACGGGCAACGGCATGCTCAGGGTGGCCCACGGGTACACCAGCGTCGACATTCAAAATGACAGCCAATACGATCTGATTCTCAACAGGATCGATACGACGACAAAACGGGACGGCCTGATTACCATCACTGACACGGCGAGGCTGCAAAAGGTGACTTACGAGGTAGACGGGGAGCAGATTAAGGAGACAGTTTACCAGGGGACGTTCAGCCAAGGCGTGCCGAACGTTTCATCCCGCATCGTCTATGAAGAGGTTGAGACGGAGGACCACGGCCTTGAGGAGGTTCTGAAATACGAACCGCGGCAAGGACTGCAGTACTTATGGACCGAAGGGCAGGAGAAAACAACAGTCACCGTAACCTATTATAAAAAGAGGAGCTTCAATCTGTTCGGTTTTGACTGGGATGCTCTCGCAAAGGATCAAAACTACGAGTGGCGGACGATCAACTACAGAGATGCGTTTCCACTCCTTGAGTCTGAAATCCTCGCCGTAGACCCGAATTATGACGAAGGTTCTGATCCCATTGTGGTTACCTTAGAGACAGGCCAGACCGTCAAAACCGCCGAGGACAAGGTTTACATGTACCAGGGCCCGGCCGTCGAAGACTTTGATTTGAGCGAAGCGGACTACACGGATACCAGTAAGTGGGTGGAGGCGGTCGAGAGGCCCGGTTATGCGGACGAAGATGCTTATACGATTCAATACGAGCTCCGGAAGGATACGGATGTCGAACTATATAAAGACGTTTCCATTATCAAAGTGGTGGCCGATACAACAACCACCGATCCCAATGATCTCTTTGCACGGGGCGGTGAGCTCAACCACCGCTACTTCTACATCGGTGAGAACGCCGAGCTTGTGCTTCGTGACCAGGATTATTCGGATACGACGAAATGGACCGATGTGACCGGTTCCTCTACGGACGCACAAGTGACCTACGAGAGTAGCTTTTTGAATTACTCCTACCAGGTCCAAAAGTGGACGACGGGCGGCGGATGGATGAGGTATAAGACAATTCATCTGCTGACTACGCAGATAGTCGGTCAAAAGGACTACTACACCCATACGCTCGAAGCGGACCGCGACATCGATATTCAGTTCCTGGAAGGCCCGGCGACCCCTTCAACGAGCGTTCGCACAGTTAAGGATCTCTATCTCCAGGGTACCATCACTGAGCCCGGGGAGGGAGCTGTGAGCCTGGTCTCCACCACAGGGTCGGTCATCTTTGGGGATGAAGCGGCGGTTCTGGGCGTAAGCCCAGAGATCCAGGCCGCAAAATCCGTGCGGGCCAATGTGGAAGGCGGGAAAACGCCGAACTCTACCTTGATGTTCATGGCGGCACAGAATGATTCGCAAGGGGTGAGTATTACGACTGACGGCGATATTGAGCTCCGGGTTGTTTTTGACGCTGAAGGCAATCAAAGCAGCACCATGGTTGTGAACCAGATAATTTCGACAAAGGGGAATGTCGTCCTGCACGCCGGTGACGGAATTCAACCCTTTGACGCGTCTGCCCTCGTCAGCGGCAACCGGATCGAGCTTTATGCCGGGTCAGGGGCCATTGGAAGCGAGGCTTTGCCGCTTCAGGTCGACAGCGATGTTCTGGGTTCGGGCGGCGTGGCAGCCAGGGCCGATGGAGACATCTATATTCAGGAAGTGGAAGGGGACTTGAAACTCAGCCAACCTCAATCCTGGGAAGGTGTCCAGGCTTCTATTTACTCCGAACAAGGCAACGTGGTCCTGGAAGCAGTTGAAGGCGCCATTCTGGACGCCTTTTACGAAGAGTTCAGACCGCGAACCCAGGAGGAAGCCGAGGCCCTCGATCAGAAACTGCAGTTGACCGGGCAACAAGCCCAGGCTGCGGCAGAGGCTTCCATCCGGGCTGAAGAGAACACCCAAACCCAGCTCTACCACGCTTACTGGGAAACATACCGCAACGCAAAACTCGGCGAAGTGGAGCGTGAGATGGCGATTGAGATCATTGACGCAGAGCAAAATGCGATCACCTTCAGCCAGGCTCACGGACTTCAGACCGGAGATCAGGTTTTCTTTAGTGTCGGGGTTGACTTAGGTCAGGAAAATTTTAGCGATACAAGCCAGTGGGCCGAGGTGGTCCCGGATGCCGAGATGGTTCTGGATTATGACCTGGAGACTCTGGCGCCGGGAGCGCGGGTCATGCTTCAGGCAGAGCAGGTGGTGCGCACATCGGAAGGAGCGTTCTACCGGTATCAGGGCGAGAGCGCCCATATGCCCTATGCGAATCTGGACAAAGGCCTTGCCTACTATGCGGTGGTCTTGAATGAAACGACGATCCAGTTGGCCCTTTCCCGATTCGATGCCGCTATCAGCGAGATCCCGATCGTCCTGGACATCAAGATCGAAGGGGCCGATGACGTGGTGCTCTACCGGGATCAGGGGGATTTCAGCCGTGTGCACTTGCTGGAGTTTGGATACACCTATGGTGACCTTCAGCAGGACCCCTCCACCCTGGAGGAGCGGTATCAAAGCGTACATGAGACTTATGGAGGCGAAGCGTACGATCCGAACTTCATCTACCAGGTTTCAGAACAGGAGAGGCAGGAGCGAATTACGAGTCGCACCTTCTCTTCCGGCGTCCTGCGCTATCAGATCTCCCAGTCCCTTTTCAACTTCCTCTACCCGGATGCAGAGGGCGGCGGCGGGGTTGGGGCGCCTGTTGAAACGCCCAACATCATCGCCAACCATCTGACGCTGAAAGCCGGAGGAGAAAACGGCCAGATCGGTCGCGTGACAGGCGTGGTCACCATTGACCTTTCCGGAGGTTTTGAGAACCTGTCGAGTGAGCATCAGGAAATCCTGACCTACGCCGGTGTGGATGACGTTTTGAGTGTGACCTATGCCCTTGATGATCCTAACCAAATACAAACTCTGACTCTTCAGGTATGGAATGACGTCGATGTGGATGCTCCTGACGGCGTGAACATCGCGGCAGGAGCTGGGGTCGCCCTTGAAACCGAGGGAGATCTCGTGGTTGACTCCATTGCAGCCGGAGGCAATGTGCGCCTTGTGGCGGGCGGCGCGGTCATAGATCCCTATGTGGGAACAGACGCAGCCGTGAGCACTGATGGCAACTTGAGTTTGAGGGCTGGAGCTTCCGTTGAGGCCGAAAACGGTGTGGACCCATTCCGTATCCAACTCTACGCTTTGGGCAAGCTGAGTGGAGAAGTCACGGGAGATCTGCACATCGAACAGGTCGCCGGAGACCTCTCTATCTCTCGCGTCAATGCAGGTGGTGAAGTCAAGATCGAGGTACCCGGCGGATCCATCTATGATGGGGTGGACAACGATGAAGTGAATGTGAAGAGCCTCAGCCTTTATCTGAATGCGGCTGGTGCGATCGGGAAGGCCGAGAATTTTCTCGAGATCGAACAGATCCTTGCAGGCGGTCAAACGTCAATCGGAGAGGCCGAGGTTAAGGCAGGTGCAAACATCTTTCTGCGCGACCCAGTGGGTGATTTCTACGTGGACGAGATCTGGTCCACGGCAGGGGATGTGAGCCTGGAAGCCGCTGTGTCTCTTTTGGATGCAGCCGGCGACGATGTGGCCGATGTGATCGGCCGAAGCATTACCCTTAATGCAAAGACAGGGGGGATCGGTCTTCACTTGGCCGGGGGGGATCTGGATGTGGACACGGATTCCTCGAGTTCAGGCGCGCTGACGGCGTACAGCGCCCTGAATGCATATCTCTTTGAAGTGGATGACGACTTGCTCCTGAAGCAGGTGGGCACAGGTGACGGATACACGGCCTTCATCCAGAGCCCGGGCAGGATTCTCAATGGAAATCCTGGCGGTGCCAACGTTACATCCGGAGCGACTCGGCTTTATGCCGCTTCGGATATTGGCGAGCAGGGCAAACCTGTTAGGACGGAGGTGGACAACCTCGAAGGCTACTCCGACACAGGAGAGGTCTGGATAAGCAACACGGGTCCTTTGACACTGGGTGGTGTGAGTGACATGGAGGGGATCTTCGCCGGCGGAGCTCTTGTGATTACCACTGAGGATGGGCCCGGCGAAACGGACAACATTCTGGTTCCGGACGGTGTCACGATTTGGTCTAAACAAGGAAAGGTATCCCTGAGGGCAGGGGATGATCCGATCATTGAAGAGGGGGCGACCATCAAGGCCTTTACCACAGTGGAACTTTTCGGCGACTATGGTAACGCCGATCCGGGCGGCTCCACCATAGCCCCTCGTGGGCAGATCGATGCCCCGTTGGTCGAGATTTTCGGGGAAAAGGACGACGATCTATTTGATCTCCGGAGTGTTTCCGTGCCTGCCGAGGTTTCGGGCGGTGAGGGCATCGACACCTTGATGGGTCCGGACGGCAGACTCAATAGTTGGGAGATCCTCGGTCGTAATACCGGCATTCTGAACGGGATGTTCACCTTCAATGATGTCGAGAACCTGACCGGCGGCTCTGGGAACGACACCTTCTATTTCCGTGGCCAGGGCAGCGTGGACGGACTAGTTGACGGCAGTGATGGCTTTGACATTCTGGATTTCCTGCAGTCTGCTTTCATCCAGCAGGCGGCTTCGGATTTTCTGCGAGTGCAGAAGGATCTACCCATCGAAGATGAGGTTGTGGAGTTTACAGCAACCGGCGGGATTACCCGGATCGAGGACATCCTCGTCATCCTTTTGGCGGACGTTCAGGCCGACGGCACGCTGGTTCTGAACATGGGTCCGCGGGCAGCCGAGCGGCTGACCATCAACACCGAAGACGGCGACGAGGTGTTCATTCTCACTCACGTGGACGACCCGGCCGCTGAGGAGGGGGAGGAGACCATAGCCGTATCGGCCTTCGGTTTCACGCTGGAATATGAGGGGGTTCGTTCGATTCGCGGCTCAGGCGGCCTCGGGGATGACACGATCATCCTCAGCAGTGACGTCATGGCTCCAGCCGAGCTGGATGGCGGCCCGGGGAAAGATATTCTTACAGGTGGCGCAGGCAACGACATCCTTCTTGGTGACGCTGGAATCATCACTCGTTCTTACAACGAGGACGGCACGCCACGCAAAGACGTGCTTCTGACCGACGTCGGAATGATCACAGGTGCGTATAATCCGAACGATTTTGGCTGGAAGGATCTGAGCGCAGCCATGGTTTCGGATCTCCTTAACGCAGACCTTCTACTCCTGACTGGTACTTACAACGCTGACGGGACTAAACACTATGCCAGGAATGTATGGGGTTACAATGAGTGGGAGACTCAGTTGCTTCTCGTCTCGCTGCTTGAGGATGGAAACGACATTCTTGAAGGCGGTGCTGGTGACGATGCTTTATTTGGCGGTCGGGGCAACGACACGCTGAAGGGTGACACTGGGAACGATTTCTTGGTCGGCAATGCTGGGGACGATGTATTGGATGGAGGCGATGAAAACGACATTCTGGTGGGCGACGATGCCACGCGAGTCGATTCTGACAGCGCGCTACCCAACGTGCTGCGAGGCCTCCATTTGATTGACGGGAACGGCCAGTTTGCAGGAGTCGTCTTGAGTGACCTGGGCACTACGATTGTTCCGATCGTCTCAGTTCTTCCAGGTAAAGATCTAAACCCGTTTGTCGGCGTGATTACTCACGTTAGCAGCGACCTTCCCATCCTACCGGATGACAATGTTCTTACCTGTGTTGATGGAACTTACCTGGTGCCTCTTGCCTCAATCATCACCGACGTGGCGCACCACTTCGATCTCCTTGCTGGAAACGATAAACTCTACGGAGGTGCGGGCGACGACACGCTTGTAGGTGACAATGCGGTCGTTTTTTCTCCGAATGTAACGGTTAACCAGACGTTCATTGAATCAGCCTTTCATATGAGTTGGGATCTCCTCAAGGGCTTCGATGAATTTGGAGACTTGATCCATCGACTCCATCATGCGGTGGGCGATGCGGATGATCATCATCCTTGCTACAGCCACGAGGATGTCATAGTAGACCAGACCTTCCGTCTGTGGAATGACGAGATGGACGGCGGCGCCGGCAATGATCTGATGGTTGGCGATGACATGGTGGTTATGACGCCGTCGTTGGCAGTGCCGGTTCGTCTGGTAGACGATTTCCATCATCTTTTCCATGATCTTGAGAAAGCAGGGGATGAGGCAGACTGGGCGCTTGACGAGCTCGACGATGTGGCCCATGATCTGCGGGATGTGGTCATTTCGGTGAAACAGGGCAAGCGGGTTCAGACGCGACTCGAGCATCATATCGACCGCATTTTCGCTGGGAACGACTTGCTCGTCGGCGGGGATGGAGATGACGTATTGGTAGGTGACAATTGGAGCTACCTTGCGCCTCAGGTGACGGTCACATCAGGCGGGTGGCCGGGCGGCCATGACTGCTGGCACTATGACTTTTGGTATCATGATCATGATTGGGGCCATGGGCGCGGGAACCAGTATGGGTGGTACGATTCGGATCACCACAAGGATCGTCATGATGGACCGGGTGATGAGTGGATTGTCGGTAACGATACGATGGACGGCGGGGACGGAGACGACATCCTCTTCGGCCAGGGCGGTGACGATATCATGTACGGCGGCGCTGGTAACGATCTACTTGTGGGTGGTTACGGTAAAGATACCTTGTTCGGTGGGCCAGGCAAGGATAGGGTTATCCAGGGGTCCAGCAAGTACGAAGAATTTAAGTGGTACGAAGAGAAACCATGCCATGAGGCGAAAATTGATCCATGTGCCTCTTGGGTAAAGCATTTTGTGAGTCATCTTGCGACTGATGGTACCTACAATCCTAACAGCGGCATTGAAGTCATGCTTCCCTGTGGAGGTGACAGCAAACCCAATACAACTAAGGGGTGCAAGAAATAGGGAGAACTAAAGAGCATTTTGCAAACGGGGGAAGGGAAAAGGGGGCCGAACTGCCAGAGGACAGACTTCTGGTCGTTCGGCCTTTTTGAAGATACAACAGGAAAGACTTTGAAGAACAATCATTCTGAGTCGTAAGGGTTATGGCGAGAAACGAAGACCCTAGTAGTAAAGAAATTGGAGTAGGTCCAAATCCCACATCGGAAAGTATTCAGATGAAAATCCACTGGGATAGCTCCGACATCCGGAGTGTCTACGCCAACCTATGCAAGGTGACGGCGGTCAGAGAGGAGATCATGCTTCTCTTTGGGGAGAGGAATTCGTTGGATAAAGACGAGAAGGGGGTGCGGCTCACAAACCGGATCGTGCTCAATCCTTTTACGGCCAAGCGGCTGCTCACCGCACTGCAGAATGCTATCCAGAAATATGAGTCAACATACGGCCCAGTGGATAAAAAGGTCTCGATACAGAATCGTCAGAGAACCGTCCCATCCCTGCGTCTCCCTCCTTTTGAATCAGGAGAGGCAGTTGAACGAGTCGGCTTGCTTTTTGAACTTTTGAAAAACCTTGACCTTAGGGTCGGGGTCGAACGTTCTTTCAAGGTCTTTGAAAAAACCCTTCTACCTAACCGTTTTTTGTTAGCATTCAAGGGAACTTCGATCAAGCAGAACCCTCATGAAAAAATATTGGATATCGGTGTACGAATGAGTATGCCGAAAACATTTCTGGAGACCTTTGAGCAAAACCTGCCGGAAGCAACTTTGGTGGGTTTTGGTATTGAAGAAGACGAAGCGACCTGCGTTGTGAAGGCCTATTTGGAGTTCAGAAATAGATATGAAGAAGCCATGAGGAAAAAACCGAGTCAACCTGATCCTTACGTGTCTCATTTGGGATTTAAGTGGGATGCTGCCGATAATACAAGAGGCGCTCTGGCAAGGTACACGTGTTTTCCTGCGTTCACGGCCGGGGACATAGTGGAACGATTATCAGAAACCTTTTACCAGCACCCTGAAAGAAAGCCTTTTGAAATAATCAAAAGGGTTATCGATTTGGCTTCAAAAAAAGTTGGTCGTGATAAGTTTCTCTATCTCGAAGTGAACGAGGAAAATAATCCCAGATCATCCTTCGACATTAACATGTACGGCGCCAATTTTCGGCTTGAAGAACTGTACACCTTCTTCTTGGAAATGTGTCGCCACTATTCGATTCCTGACGAACAATTTCACTGTCTGTATGATCCGGTGAGAACCCGTACATTTGGACACCTCGCCGGGGGGAGGGACAGGAAGGGAAGAGATTTTCTTACTGTATACTTTGGGGAATAGTTTGAAGAAATAGTATCTCAACCATGGTCTAATACCAGGGAGTGGGCGTCCTTGACAGGGTATGACAGGTCATGTAAACTGTTATCCATTAAAGGGAAAAGACTGAAAATCATTCAATTTTGAGGAGGTCATATGGCAAAGAAAGAAGAGCGTGGCGGTGAAGCGACAGGGGCAGGTGGAGCAACGACACAGGACACGACCCAGCTGAAAATCCGTTGGGATAGCTCAAACATGCGGAGTGCGTACGCCAATGTATTCAATGTAGCCGGGACGCGCGAAGAGGTCGTTCTCTTCTTCGGGATGAATCAGTCCTGGGATGCCAGTCAGAGGGAAGTGACGGTTCAGCTTTCGGACCGTATCGTGTTGAGCCCTTTTGTGGCGAAGCGCCTGTCTCTGGTGCTGAGTAACGTCATCCGGGATTATGAGGCACGATACGGCAAGCTGGACGTTGAGGCTCGGCAGCCAACCGACGCGCCCATATCATGAAGCAAATGGAATTTTGCCCAGAGGTCAGCGAGATCCCTGGGCTCGTTCCTCAACACCTTAGAGATTGATTTGTTTCACTATGGTGCAAATCCCGTCAGACCTTGGAGATGGACCGCGCTCCCGTTTTAAAGTAGGCGAAACAGGGGACAGTCAGGGTTCTGACTTCGATCAGGACCTCTGGCGCCAGTTCGCCGAAGCCGCTACCCCCAAATCATTCTGCCAGAGTTGGCTCTCTCTTCAATGTAGTATGCTTAAGGGTGTCCGGAGCGCACTGGTGTTGCTCGGGATGCCTGACCGAGGACCCTTCACACCTGCTGCCGTCTGGCCAAACCCCAATTTCAGCGTAAAGCATCTTACGGGAGCAGCGGAACGTGCCTTGAAGGAGCGCCGGGGTCTCCTTGTCAAAGCAGAGTCTGCCCCATCCTCTGAGAATTTGGTCGTCGAAAGCCATCATATTGCCTATCCCATAGAGGCCTCCGGGAAGATTCACGGGGTCGTTGTTCTGGAGGTGAACTACCGTCCTTCGCATGAAATCCAAGAGATTATGAGGCAGCTTCACTGGGGGATTGCTTGGCTCGAAGTCATGCTTCGGCGGGCGGATGCGTTGAAGGCGACAGAGACGAATGAGCGTCTTCAAACAGTCCTCGATTTAGTGGCAAGCGCTGTCGAGCACGAACGTTTCCAACAGGCGGCGATGGCCTTTGTGACGAGGGTAGCGACGAAGTTGGAATGCGAACGGGTGAGCCTTGGGTTTGAGCACCGCAAGCATTTGCGGGTTAGTGCATTATCCCACAGCGCTGAGTTTGGTAAACAAATGAATCTGGTCCGGGCCATTGGATCGGCGATGGATGAGGCCACGGACCAGCAGGCCGTAATTGTTTATCCCTTGCCCTCTGATGTTGCCCCCATGGTCACTCGCGCACATGAGGAACTGGCCCGGCAGCACGGGGCAGGTGCGATTTGCACCATCCCTCTGAGAATTGATGGGAAGTTTTTCGGAGGGCTGACGCTCGAACGTCCAGCGGACAAGACCTTTGACCAAGCCACGGTGGAACTTTGTGAAACGGTAGCTGCTCTCATAGGTCCGATCCTTGATGCCAAGCGAAAAGAGGAAAGATGGCTGATCACAAAGGCAGGACATTCATTTGTGGCGCAATTGAAAAAGCTCTTCGGTCCAGGGCATCTGGCCCTCAAGATGGGTGCTATGGTTGTGGCCGGGCTTGTCATCTTCTTTGTGTACGCTAATGGTGACTATCGGGTCTCTGCAAACACCACCCTTGAAGGGACTGTCCAGCGTGTGGTCAGTGCTCCTTTCAATGGATACATTTCGGAGGCACGGGTGCGCGCTGGTGATATTGTGAAGCTGGGAGATTTGCTTTGTCTTCTCGATGACAGGGATCTCAAACTCGAGCGCCTCAAGTGGTCAAGCCAAAAAGAACAACTTCTCAAGCAGCACCGCGAGGCCATGGCAAAACACGACCGGCCGCAGATCCGGGTCATCCAGGCCAAGATCGATCAGGCAGAGGCTCAGCTTTCTCTGCTTGATGAGCAATTAGCGCGGACAAAAGTTGTCGCCCCTTTCAATGGAGTGATTATGAAGGGGGACTTAAGTCAGTCATTAGGTGCCCCTGTGGAGCGGGGTCAGGTATTGTTCGAAGTAGCCCCTCTTGAATCCTACCGAGTGATCGTAGAGGTTGACGAGCGTGACATTGCCGATATTTCGGTTGGCCAGCGAGGGGAATTGGTGCTTCCGTCCATGCCAGGTGACACGTTTCAGCTTATCGTCGATAAAATCACTCCGGTTTCGACAGCCAAAGAGGGCCGAAACTACTTTCGTGTGGAAGCGCATCTGGAAAATACTTCAGAACGGCTTCGTCCCGGCATGGAAGGGGTTGGCAAAATTACCATTGATCGACGCAAACTGATCTGGATCTGGACGCACGAACTGACCGACTGGCTGCGCCTCAAGCTCTGGGCGTGGATACCCTAAAGGACAAATTTCAAATTTCAAAATCCAAATGTCAAATAAATGTCAAATTCCAAAACGGGATTCTGAACCAAGTTCAGAATGACACTTTTGTCATGCCGAACCAGGTCCTGAACTTGATTCAGGATCTTCGATTTCGACATCTTATTTGGGCTTTGGAATTGATTTGGTATTTGAACTTTGGCATTTGACATTTCGTTTATTTTGATATGACTACTTCTCTTTACAGTCCCTCTTGGTACCGGGTGGCTGCACTGAAACCGCGACTTCGCAGCCACGCGGAGATTCATCGCCACAACTATCGCGGAGAACTCTGGTACGTTCTCCAGGATCATGCCACAGGACGATTTCAACGCTTCAACCCAGCTGCTTATCTTCTGATCGGACTGATGGATGGGAAACGGTCGGTGCAAGAGATCTGGGAGGAAGCGAGGTCGCGCCTGGAAGAGGACGCCCCCACTCAGGAGGAGATGATCCGTCTCCTCAGTCAGCTTCATGTGGTGGACGTCTTGCAGTGTGACGTCCCACCAGACACGGCGGAGTTGCTAAAGCGCTTCGAAAAAAGGCAGTCAAGTAAGTGGAAGCAAAACATACGCAACCCACTTGCGATGCGGTTTTCGCTCCTCGACCCAGAGCGATTCTTAAATCGATTCCAGCTTCTAGGGCGCTTCGTCTTCGGTTGGGTGGGAGCTATTCTCTGGCTCGCTGTCGTGGGAGCTGGAATTTTTCTGGTTGGTGTTCACTGGCCTGAGCTTACCGAGAGCATTACAGATCGAGTCCTGGCCCCAAAAAACCTCGTGCTCATGTGGCTGACCTTTCCGTTCTTGAAAGCCTTTCATGAATTCGGTCATGCCTTTGCCATCAAAAGGATGGGAGGGGAGGTCCATGAAATGGGCATGATGCTCTTGGTTTTGACGCCCATTCCCTACGTGGATGCCTCTTCTGCTTCGGCCTTCCGGACCAAATGGGAACGTATGATGGTGGGTGCAGCAGGGATGGCTGTGGAACTATTTATCGCCGCTCTGGCACTTTTCGTTTGGATCAATATCGAGCCGGGAACGACGCGGGCGATCCTTTACAATATGATCTTCATCGCAGGAGTCTCCTCGTTGCTCTTTAACGGTAATCCGCTCCTCCGGTATGATGCCTACTATATGCTAGGGGACCTTCTTGAAATTCCGAATCTCGGACCGAGAGGGCTCCAGTATTTGGGTTACCTGGCACAAAACTACCTCTTCGGGCTCCGTGATGTGGAACCCCCCTTATCCACCTCCGGTGAGCGCGGCTGGTTCGTCATCTATAGCATTGCATCCTTTGCCTATCGAATCTTCATATACGCTTCGATCATTCTCTTCATTGCAAGTAAATTCTTTGTGGCAGGGGTGGTGCTGGCAGGGTGGGCAGTGGTGAGCATGATCCTCTGGCCGGCAACCAAAGGCATTAAGTTTCTTTTTTCTTCTCCAAGGTTGGGCCGCAAACGAGCCAGGGCAATTCTGGCGAGCAGCATGGCCCTGGCTTGCATCGTGGCAATCGTCTCCTTCGCGCCTGTTCCACTCAGTACCCGGGCTGAGGGAGTCATATGGATTCCGGAACAGTGCTTCGTGCGCGCAGGGACTGAGGGATTCATCGATCGACTCATTGCGACGCCCGGATCCAAGGTCAGACAGGGGGATTCTCTCATCGAGTGTTCTGAGCCTTTTTTGCCGGCGCGCATCCGTGTGCTGGAGTCCAAGATCCGCGAGTTGAAGGCGCTCTATGATACTCAGATTCTGTCCGATCGCGTTCGGGCAGAGATAACGAGCGAGGAGATGAAAAGCGTGGCAGGCGAACTTGACGATGCCCGCAAACGGGCCAGCGACCTGATGATTCACAGTTCGGCTGAGGGAACTTTTCTTTCGCCCATGGCTCAGGACCTTCCAGGCCGGTTCGTCAAGCGGGGGGAATTACTGGGTTACGTGTTGGACCGGTCAGCCATCACGGCCCGGGTTGTGGTTCAACAACCGGACGTTGACTTTGTTCGGCAACGAACTTCAAAAGTGAAGATTCGGTTCCCAGAGAAGATTGATGAAACGCTCCCTGCTGTGGTCAAGCGGGAGGTTCCTGCCGCGACAGATCAACTACCCAGTCGAACGCTCAGTCAGCAGGGGGGTGGACAGATTGCCATCGACCCGCACGATATGATGGGTGTGAAAGCATTTCAGAAGATGTTTCTCTTTGACATTGAATTGCCGGAACAGATCGGTTTATATAATGTGGGTGGTCGTGTCTATGTCCGGTTTGATCATGGGTGGGAGCCTCTCATTTGGCGGTGGTATAGAAGCGCAAGACAGCTTTTTTTGAGGAGGTTCAGTGTGTAGCGTCTCCTTCCAACCCGGCATTGCTGTTGGAATTTATCCAGAACGCCAAGAGCCACGGGTTGAATGGCTTGACCGGGTGGCCGCTTCAGCAACGGGAATGCTTGCCCCTTGGCTTCGACCGAGGCCCTCACGTTTCGATTGGATCGTTGATCTCGTCAATGCCCGGGCTCCCTCGATAGAAAGGTTGAGCGATGGCGAGATCCGAGAATTGAGCCAGAGCCTCCGGCAAAGGTTGCGCAATGAGGGTTACAAGAAGGACCTGGTGGCTCAGGCCTTTGCTCTCGCTCGCGAAGTTGCAGGCCGCAGCCTCGGAATGCATCATTTCGATGTTCAGTTGATTGGGGGTTTGGTGCTTCTCCATGGGATGGTAGCCGAGATGGAGACGGGCGAGGGCAAGACCCTCACTGCGACACTAGCTGCCTGTACCGCAGCCCTCGCGGGCGTTCCTGTGCACATTATCACGGTCAATGACTACCTCGCTGACCGTGACGCAAAGTGGATGGGACCGATCTATCAGTCCCTTGGGCTTACCGTAGGAACGATCAAGCATGGGCTGGATCCAGAAGCCCGGCGAGCTGCCTACCGATGCGATGTCACGTACTGCACCAACAAGGAAGTCGCTTTTGATTACCTGAGGGACAGAATTGTCCTCTGGGACAGGCCGAGTGAGATTCGACTCCAACTCGAGCGCCTCTACGGCGGTCGCTCCAGGGTGCGCCATCTTGTGATGCGTGGCCTTCATTTTGGCATTGTGGATGAGGCTGACAGTGTGCTCATCGATGAAGCCCGGACACCCTTGATTATCTCCGCAGAGGGCGACGGCTATGATGAGCAGAGCCTTTATGAGCAGGCCCTTGGTGTTGCCGGAAAACTGATACCTGAAGAAGACTACTCGGTTAGAGCAAGTGAACGTTCCCTGGAGCTTACGGAGAATGGCAAGGAAAGAGTCGAAGATATGATCCGATGGGATGGAAAGGTGTGGATGAACAGGCTGCAGCGCGAAGAACTGGTGCGTCAAGCCCTGGTGGCACTGAACCTGTTCTCCCGTGACAAGCACTACCTGGTCAAAGATGGAAAGGTACAAATTGTTGACGAATATACAGGACGTTTGATGGCCGATCGGTCGTGGGAGCGAGGCTTGCACCAACTCATCGAGATCAAGGAAAACTGTGAAATGACCAAACGGAAGGAAACACAGGCTCGAATCAGCTACCAACGCTTCTTTCGTCGTTACCTTCGACTGGCTGGCATGACAGGTACGGCTAGGGAGGTGGCAGGAGAGCTCTGGTCGATCTACCGCTTGCGTGTGGTGACCGTGCCGACGAATAAACCGTTGCACCGAAACTATCTACCAGACCGTATCTATCCTGCAGCAGGGCAGAGATGGGAAGCTGTGGTCAGCCGAATCTCAGAAATGCACAACGAAGGTCGGCCAGTCCTTGTGGGGACTCGGTCTGTTGAGGCTTCGGAGCATCTAAGCCACCTCCTGTCGGAGGCTAGTCTGCTCCATAAGGTCTTGAATGCTCGGCAGGATCAGGAAGAAGCGGAGATCATCGCAGGCGCTGGCGAGCAGGCCTGTATCACAGTGGCTACGAACATGGCGGGCCGGGGAACGGATATCCGTCTCGCCCCAGGGGTCGCTGAGCTGGGAGGGCTTCACGTCATTGCCACGGAGAGGCATGAAGCCGGACGAATTGATCGTCAGCTTTTCGGGCGTTGTGGGAGGCAAGGTGATCCTGGAACAAGCGAAGCGATTGTTTCGTTGGAGGACGAACTGGCGACCGTCTACGTGAACAAGGGATTTCAGTGGTTAGCATCCACGGCTCTAAGAAGGCCTGGCACTCTCATAGGCCGTTGGATCGGAAAGATTCTATTCCGTAGGGCGCAGCGCAAGGCAGAGCGCCTGCACGCCAGGATGCGGCATGACCTTCTCAAAATGGATGAACAATTGGGTGATGCGCTGGCCTTCTCCGGACGTCCAGAATAAAGTGAGGGAGTGTCTATGAAGTTTTCTTACATTTTGCTGTTAACATCTTTTGTCCTTCTCGGGCTGATGCTATCGATACCTGTGGCAGCCGAAGCTGCCGAATTCGATGGTGTCATTGAGCCTTACGTGGTTGTGAAGGTCGGCAGTGGAGTCTATGGGATCCTTGAGACCGTGAACGTGGACCGGGGCGACTTTGTGAAAAAGGGGCAGGTGCTGGCGACGCTCCAGTCTGGGGTAGAAAAAGCTACCCTGGAGGCCGCTCGAGTCCGGGCAGAGATGGAAGCAGGCATCAAAGCGAAACAGGCCAATTTGGATTTTTATACGCGGAAGAAGCAAATGAATGAAGAACTCTTTAAGAAACAGGTCCTCCCTTTTAGTCAAATGGACGAGGTTGAGACCAATAAGATTTTGGCAGACATGCAGTTGCAAGAGACGCTCGAGAATAAGCGGCTCGCCGAGTTGGAATACAAGCGGGCTGTTGAAGTGGTCAATCGGCTGACCATTCGTAGTCCGATCAATGGTGTGGTGGTGGAACGTAATCTATCCCCAGGAGAGTACATTGAGAACCAATCCGTCTTGAAACTTGCCCAGATCGATCCTCTCAATGTGGAGGTTATCCTTCCGGTCAATCTTTTCCCTTCCATTAGAATTGGGATGAAGGCGAAGGTGATCCCAGAGGCTCCGATAGGGGGTCAGTATACGGCTGAGGTGAAGATCGTTGATCGAGTCATCGATGCGGCAAGCGGTACCTTCGGTGTCCGACTGGAGCTGCCCAATCCGAACAACCGACTTCCCGCTGGCCTGAAGTGTAAGGTCATCTTTCCAGATAAATAATATTTGATCCTGCCTCACGCTCCATCTTACTATTCCCTTGCGAGTCAATGGAACATGAAGTAAACCCCGCTAGAAAGGGCAGGGTTTTGACCCCGGCCCTCATTAAGGAGCTGATGCTTTCTTTTCTACCATCCTCGGCATAAATGCTGGGGCTTTCTAACGGAGTAAACTGGTGTTACCATTTAAGTGGTGAGGGAGTTCTTAATGTATGGCATTGGACTCAAAACAATGAGGGCACTTTTCATCCCTTTGCTGGTCTTTCTGTTTCTCGGGACTTCTTTTGCCCTCACGGAGGAAGAGATTCAGAAATTTCAAACTCTTTTGATGAAGAGGCCTGTCGGAGAGAGGGTTGCCTTCTGGGCCGAACAATTTATGGGGACCCCTTATGATAAAGACCCCTTGGGAGAATATGTTTCGAAAGCTGCTATTGTGGTGGATGAAAGGGTCGATTGCATGTATTTGACCTTTCGGGCCGTGGAGCTAGCGAGCAGTCACACTCCCGCCGAAGCCATTCAAGTTGCACTGGAAAAACGGTTTCATTCGAAAGGGATCCTCCGAGAGGGCATAGTTTCAAACTATGAGGATCGTTTCGAGTATGGGGAGGACATGATTTCGAGCGGCAAGTGGGGGAGGGAGATCACGCTCGATATTGGGAATGCCCTTAGAATAAAGGGTTCAAGAGGAAAGGATTTTGTAGACATCCTTTTACCCGATGAACTTTACAGAGGGCTCAGGAAATTAAAAAGCGGGGACATCGTGTTTTTCATAAAAAAACCTGAGGAAAGAAAACTTGGAGAAATTGTTGGTCATATAGGGATCCTCAAGGTCGAACAGGATCAAGAAGCGTATCTCATCCACGCGAGCGGAACCAAAGAGAGAGGGGGAATGGTGAAAAAGGTTTTGCTAAAGGATTATGTTTCTCAGATGCCCTTTATCGGTGTCAAGATCACTCGAATTGATTGAGAAGCCGTTGAACCCTCGAAAGAGAGCGCTGAAGTTTTTCAGAACTCTCTTTTTTATTGTTGACAAGCCATTAGGAAAGTATAATGTTTATGGGCAACGGAGGATGCGAAAAAATGTCTATCAGGAGGTGAAAAGAGTTCTATGATCAAGGCATTCAATAAGCATTACCGTAAGGCGATCGATCTCATCGAGGATTCATCCGCCAGCGAGAAGATGGAGATGGCTGAAAAAGTCCTGGAGTGGTTTCGGGAATTGCCCGAGGAATACGTGGTCTCCCTCGCCTTGTTTTTTAACGAGGTGATCGATGATCTCGGGGATGATAGCCTGGAGAAGATCAATTTGAAAATGAAACGGAAGAAAAAAGAAGAGGAGGAGGAAGAAGAAGAAGAGGAAGAGGATTACGAAGAAGAGGAAGAGGACGATTATGACGAGGAGGACAAAGAGGATTATTGACTCAACTTCTGGAGGCAGGGATCGCTCGGTTATACGCCCAGCGTTCCATCCTCCCAATCTCCTCCCTCATCGTCGTCGAAAGAGGAACGGTATTCCCGGCGGCGATGATGATATCATGCTCATTCAGGGCTCGCCCCGCATTGAAAGCTTCAATCATTGCCCCGTTCACTGCCTGCTCAATCTCAGCCCCATTAAACCCTTCCGTCACCTTCACCAGCATATCCAGATTAATGTGTGTTAAATCGGCACCGGTCTTCTTTAGATGAATGGAGAAGATCGACTTTCTCTCCTGTGCATGGGGTAAGGTGACAAAAAAGATTTGATCAAAACGCCCTTTTCTCAACACCTCCGGGGGGAGAAGCTCGATCACATTGGCCGTGGCCGCGATAAAGACGAACACTGTCTTCTCCTGCATCCAGGTGAGGAAGGAGGCAAAAACCCGGGATTGGGTTCCTCCTCCGGCCTTCTGGCTTTGAATGCTGATTCCCGCTTCAATCTCATCGATCCAGAGGACAGCGGGCGCAACCGTTTCTGCTGTTCGGAGGGCCACCTGCAAGGCCTCCTCAGGTTCTCCTACCGTTCGATCGTAAAGCCTCGCCATGTCGAGATGGAGCAACGGGATTCCCCAATAGGAGGCGAACACTTTGGCGCAAAGGCTTTTCCCACACCCAGAAACTCCCGTGATCAAGACTCCCTTGGGGAGTTCGAGGCCGAAGGCCCTTCCATCGCTGTCTAAGACACGGCCTCTTTTTTTCAACCAATCCTTCAAATTCTCCAACCCACCGATCTCGTCCAGGGAGGGTCGATGCCTGGCCAGGGCGAGGATTCCTGACTTCTTGATGAGCTGTCCCTTTTCATCCAAGAGGGCGTCGATGAGAGAGGAATCAACCGTCGTCCTGCCAATCAAGGCGCTCCGGAAGGCCCGGGCGACCTGATCGAGAGAGAGTCCCAGGGCAGCCTTAATCATCTGATCCTTCAACGCTGGCGTTAAGGAGTCGGTGAGACTCGAGGCATGAGGGCTTCCGGAGATCACGCCCATGAGGGTTCGTTCCACCTCTGTCCCATCCGGCATGGAAAGTTCATAAACGATCATGTCCCGGCGAAGTTCTTCCGGAACGATCAGGGAAGGTGCGATGATAAACAGGGTGGAATAACGATTGCGGAGGGCGCGGTGAAGGTCTTTCAATTTTCTCGCGATCAGGGGATCTGTTTTAAGAAAGGTGTGCAGTCCTTCGAAGAGGTAAATTGCTTGCTCTGATCGCTGGATCACTTTGTCCAAAGCCTCAAGAGAGTTTTTCGAATTTTCAACTTTCTCGTTTTCTCCGATTAAACCTTGAAAGGGATTCCAGATGAAGAGTTTAGGTTTGGGTTGAAACGTGGCGGCCAATTCCTTAAGAAGCCCCTCCATCCGATCCTCTTCATCCGAGACGATATAAATGATCGTGGCCTTCGACAGGACGAATTTTTTTAAATCTTGAAGGATCTGCTGTTTCCTGGAGATTTCGTTCATAATAACAACAATATACCTAAATTTTTACGTGACGTCAACTGGCCGGCAAGTGCCCCGCAAGCCCCGCCTTATAGGCGGGGTCAAGGGGCACAATTAGAATGAAATTTCCTTTCCGGGAAGCGTCGCCCTGTGGGCGGGAAGCTTCACCCCCGATTTTATGCTTCTCATTGATTCATTAAAATATCTTGAATCTTTTTTCAAACTTAAATAGAATTATAAAATAAGAGTGAGGAGACAAGGATGAAGGTCAATATTGATCCGGTTATTTTCGACGTGGGCCCCATTCGGGTGGGTTGGTATGGGCTGATGTATGTTTTGGGATTTCTCGCTTCCTATCTGCTCGTCCGGTATCAAATGAAAAAGAAGGATGTCGACCTTTCGAGACCGGAGGTGGAGAATCTCTATTTTTATCTCATTCTCGGTCTAATGATCGGAGCCCGATTGGGATATGTCCTCTTTTACGATCTCAAGGCATATCTCGCTGACCCCTTTGAGATTATTGCCATTTGGCATGGGGGCATGTCCTTTCATGGAGGTCTGATCGGTGTTCTCCTCGTGGGTATTCTTTTCTCTTGGAAGAATAGGAAATCCTTCTGGAAGATTTCAGACCTCGTCATTGTGACTGCCCCTATTGGATTGGGCTTAGGAAGAATTGGTAATTTCATCAATGGTGAGCTTTATGGCCGGGTGACTCAAGTTCCCTGGGGAATGATCTTCCCAAAAGGAGGCACTCTTCCCCGCCATCCCTCCCAGCTCTACGAGAGTGCATTGGAGGGTGGCGTCCTTTTCTTAATCCTGTGGCTTATTAAAGATAAGAAACTTCCAACGGGAGGACTTTTGGCGATCTTTTTATTTCTTTACGGGGTATTTCGTTTTTTTGTGGAATTCGTCAGAGAACCGGATGCCCACTTGGGCTTCATCCTCGGCCCTTTTACGATGGGCCAGGTTCTCACTTTTTTTATGATCATTGGAGGAATCGCTCTCTTTGCCTATCGATGGAATA